>DNPC01000509.1 GCA_003501565.1 Planctomycetaceae bacterium
AGGACAAGCCGCGCCGGAATTGCCGCCAGGAGTCGCGTTGAAGATCTTCACCGGTGCCCCGGTACCAGCAAACGCGACCGCCGTCGTGCGTAAAGAGGATACTCGCGAAATAATTGATGCGGCCGCCGGGAACAGTATCGTATTGCAGTCCCAGGTAAGCGAAGGACAGAACATCCGGGCTCGAGGCGAAAACATCCGAGCTGGTCAGGTCGTATTGCCTGCGGGGCAATTGCTGGCAGGTACGAAAGTAGTCGCAGCTGCCAGCTTTGGCGGGGCAGAAGTTGCGGTGCATCACGAAGTGCGCGTGTGTGTTTTGAATACCGGCGATGAATTGCGCAGAGCGGGTGCTCCGGTCGAGCCTTGGCAGATTCGCGATTCAAACGGACCGTATCTAATGGAGTCGCTGGGACGTCAATCTTGGCTGAACGTTCGTTCGTCGCAACACGTCCCAGATGCCCTTGAGGAAACGGTACAGGCGATTGAAAACGAGCTGGAAACCGCTGATGCGATCATTTTGTCCGGTGGAGTATCAATGGGGGATGCAGACTACGTGCCAGCCGCCATTAAGCAGCTTGGTGGACATATCATCTTTCATCGGTTACCCATTCGTCCTGGTAAACCCGTACTTGGTGCCGTGGTTAGCGGGAAACTTGTGTTAGGCTGCCCAGGCAATCCTGCGAGCGTTGCCGTGACCGCCAGGATCTTTGGCCTGCCGCTGCTTTCAAAGTTGGCGGGAATTCGACAGATGTCTGATCCGGTGCATGTGGAAGTTGCTAATCCAGACGATAAAACGTTACCACTGTATTGGTACCGTTTGGTACGCGTCGTAGAAGGCGGTTGTGTTGAACTGGTCGCCGGTCGTGGCTCGGGCGATGTGGTTGCCTTGGCTGCCAGTGACGGCATAATCGCAGTTCCCCCTGGACAGAAAGGGCACGGCCCTTGGCCCTACTATCCTTGGTGATTTACACGCGACCGATCACTGCAATTTGGCAGGTTTTTTCGTGTAGCGTTCCGCATCCTGCCGGACTTGATTGACACTGATCATGCGTTTGATACCCGCAGCCCAGTGGATACCTCTTAGAAGCAACGCTTGGAATTCAGGTTGGGCAAAGTCGTCGACGTGGCCCAGCGATGTATAAAAACTCTTGCCGCCATCAGTGCGGATGAACGTCCAGGCCAGTGGATGGGAATCACTTGGCTGTCCGTTCTCCACGACGTGTCCGGTCAATATCGCTTTGGTACCTGCTTTCAAAGGAATGTTCTTGTATAACGAGCCACCCGGCTGCAGTTCGCCTAGATCGTCCGCTTGAACCGGTGAGAGTGCGTTGGCTACGACCGATAGATTCGTTCTAAGTTTGTTCCCAAAATGGTTCGTGTACGCACCGCCCCAAACCTGGGCATCAAACTCGGGCCAAACGTCGTGGCCAGCAGGTGGATCGTCTCGCCGAAGTGCGAAGGCGTGGCTAGCGGTGCGAATGCCAACCATCGGTTTGCCGGCGGCGACGTGATCTCGCACAAATTGCAAGTCTTTGGTCGGTAAGGCTCGGCGACGGGCACTTACCAGCAATAGGTCTGCGTCCGCAACCATGTGCATGCCAGGAACACGATTGCGATCCTTTGCATCAGCATGCAGTGTCGTGACTCGGTAATCGCGGCTTAGGTGCTGAGCTGCGAAAACCGGCAAAGTGTCCTTGGTCTGGTATTCAGCTTCGGCGATCAAAATCACCAAGTGTGGCCGTCTGTCCAAGCGAAATCTAAGTGGCTGTCCACCCAGGATCTGATTGCTGGTTATCGTCGGGCAAACATGCCGTTGAATGTGACTTACAATCAAATCGGTTCCCGTGAAATGGCTTGCAAAGGGCCACGACTTCGGATTGTACATCGTATCGGTCAAGTCGCGGCAGAGTACGACGTTCTTACCAGCTGTAGCTAGTCGCCGCAGACCAAACGGGCGGCCTAGCACGCACATGTTGGTGTGGACGCCAACCAGGATCACATTATCGATTTCGCCACGTTCCAAGATGCTCCAAATGAGCGAGCCAGAATCGGTGATATAGTCATTGGCATCGATCGAGATTCGAGGCGTTTGCCGCGTCCAAGGTGTCCTAACATTCTTGCCAGCGTCGTCTAGCCGCTCTTCCCAGGCCTTGCGCTCAAGCGGATCGTCGTCTTCTCCGCCGTCGCTCTGATCGATGGGGTATTCATCGGCGAGTTCGGAATCAATCTTGTAGCACCATGTGTCAATGTCCTCGGGAAGGTCAGCTCCAACCGAAATGTTCTGAGCATTTTTTCGCGCCGGATGATCCTGATAGAAATCCATGCAGCCGCTTGGCGCGTGGATGATCGTTGCCCCCTGGGCGCGGAGATTCTTCAGCAAAGCGTCTATTCGCGGGGCGATCTGCCCGACGCGTCGAACAGCATTTACACAATGGTGCGAGTCCCACATGTCGCAGACGATCACGGCCGTTCGTTTCGTTTGCCAGGCTTCGTCACGCACCAACGTGTGGTATTCATCGGCGCCTTCGAGGATCGGCACTTCGTATTGAAGCTGCAGGTCGAGCTGAGCGTTTGTGGTTGATGTGACGCCGCAAAAAATGAAGGCGATGGAAAGTAGGGATTGCTTAAAGCAGGCCATGACAGTTGCTCTCTAGAGTCACGATGGAAGCGCATCGGCTCATTGTAGCAGGCTACTATCTCATTTTTTTGCATGTGGCACGACGTGGTAGTCATGCAGCGCAGGAAGATCATTTCATGGCGAAAAGGCAGCATGTGATGCCGCTTCAGAACGAAAAACGCCGAGGTGCAACTCAATGCACCCCGGCGGATCTGGTTTTTCAAATTCTTCGTCGACTCAGCAGCTAGCTGACCTCAAGAATTGTCTTCAGGACGCGAGAAACGATCTTGTACGGATCGGCCTGCGAGTTCGGGCGACGGTCTTCCAAGTAGCCTTTGTAGCCATCGTTGACGAACGAGTGAGGAACGCGGATCGAAGCACCACGATTGGCAACACCCCAGTTGAACTTGTC
>DNPC01000733.1 GCA_003501565.1 Planctomycetaceae bacterium
AAGCACCCGTAGCAAGCCGCGATCGCGCCAGCCAATCCAACCTGTCTCGCCCGAGCTATGACTCCAGGACTGGTAGGTATCGCCCAACATAGCAAGAAAGCAAGTCCAGCGAAGGCGCCCGCATGGTAAACCTTGTCCGAATAGCTAAGCTTCGGCATTGCCGCACTGGGCATGTGTGTCGCAACAAAAATCGCTAGCCAGTAGACGATTAGACAAGCTGAGGCGAGACGAATCATCATTCGAACTTGCGGCGAGAGAGCGAGCGCAGGGAACCAGGTACGCTTCCAAACCGAAACGGTAGACTTGGATTTTGACACTCGGGTCTTCCTATGATCTCTAGCGAGTGGGAAACTAAGCACTGCCAGCCAATTGAGCTTTGATCACCCCACCACTGACCGAATACAATGCAGTCTGCTACGTTCTTGGCGTTGTGTGACAACGGGTTTAGAACGCAGTTTGGCAACAGGTTTTCTGCGTTGTGTGACAACAGCGCGTCCAAACCTACATCTCGGATCGGCTGCTAACCGCTGCGGCTGTGCTACGAATTAGGAAATGCAGGCGAAATCTTCCGCTCAAAGCGGTTTTGCCGCCTTTGCGGTAAGATAACGCGATTGGACTGCCTGACCCCGGTACCGTTTGACTGAACTAATAGGAGGGCGAAACGTGCCCTTAATCGAGAAAAACTTCCGACCGTCGCTTTGCTGGCTTGCCTCAAAACCGATCGCCACCAGGCTCGTCTCGCTGGTGAGGATTGCCGCTTTCCTGGCTATCGTTGCGGTGCATGCCTCAGCCCCCGCACAGGAAACGGAGCAGTCCAAATCGGGAGAAAAAGCAAAATCCAGCCCAACGCCGCCAGCCCAGACAGAATCCACCAAGCGTACAACAGATGGGCAATCTGAGACCGACGCTAAAAAACCACAAGATGCTTCGAAGAAAGAGAAAGCGAAAGAGAAAGACGACGGCTGGCGGAAACTCCTTCCGGCCAAGGGGCTAGGAAAATGGGAGGTTACTGATTTCGGTGGTGAGGGGAAAGTGACCTGGAATGGCAAACAATTGCATCTGGGAATCGGCCAACCCATGACCGGACTCCACAACCCAAATGACATCCTTCCTCCAGAAGACTACGAACTCAGTCTGCGAGCCCAAAGAGTCAAAGGGGGCGACTTCTTTTGCTGCTTGACATTTCCAGTTGGCAAACAGCGCTGCTCGTTCGTGGCTGGCGGATGGGGCGGCAGCGTAACTGGGATCTCCTCAGTCAACGGAGCCGACGCATCAGAAAATGAAACATCAAGTTACAGCGATTTTGAAAACGGCAAATGGTACCGAATCAAAGTTCAGGTTACCAAAGAGTCGGTTAAGGTTTGGATCGATGACGAAGAATCCGTCGACTTATCTCGCAAATACGCTGACCTGGACACTCGCATCGAAGTTTATGGACAAGAGCCGCTTGGGGTGTGTACCTTCATGACAGAAGCACTCATCGAAGATTTCAAATGGCGGCCGATCGGAAAGGCAAAGCCTAAAGCAACCGGTGTGAAGGACAAGAAAGCGGCGCCATCGGATGCTCCGAAGAAACCTGCTGTAGAATCAGAATCAGCGACCAAGTCCATCAAGGATCCTGCCAGCTGTGTTCAATAACGCGTTAACTCCCGGCGGCAAGCCTTTGCTAGACATCAATGCTGGCGGCGGGGGAGGCGGGTCGCCAGAGACGCCCGACCTAGAGGGATTGGCCGAGTGGGACCAAACCTACATGCTTCGAGCTCTCCAACTGGCCGTCGATGCCTACGAACAGGATGAAGTTCCTGTTGGCGCGGTGGTCGTCCACGAGGGACGCATTATCGGTGCTGGCGGAAACCAACGAGAGGCACTCAAGGACCCCACGGCCCATGCCGAAATGATTGCGATCACCCAAGCAGCAGCCGCGCTGGGAAACTGGCGGCTGAGCGGCTGCACGCTCTACGTCACGCTCGAGCCATGTCCAATGTGTGCGGGCGCGATCCTCCAAGCCAGAATTCCACGCGTCGTGTATGGGGCGGTAGACCCCAAAGGCGGTGCGGTGGATACTCTTTACCAGATTTTGTCCGACTCGCGTCTGAACCATCGTAGCGATATCACTTCCGGAGTTATGGCAACAGACTGTGCCGCCTTGCTGACCGCATTCTTCCGAGAAAAACGGCAACAGGGCAAAAAATAGCCTCTGACGCATCCTGGAAAACTAGCCAAACCACTTTCAATAAGTCGTGCGTTATGAGCACCATCGAAGAAGAACAATCCCCCGAAATCGATCCCAGCCTGCTCATCCGGCTCAAGCTGGACGCTTGTCGACTAGACCGTCAATTCTCAGACCGTCCGGAAACACTCCCCGACGAAGCAATCTTGCCTTGCCTAACCACGGAGCTAAGTGGTAACGAGAAATTTGCGCAAGTGCGGGTCGCAGTTGGGAAGAATGCGTTGTTCTTCCAAGCGGATGTACAAGGCAAGAGCCAGCTTCCGTGGTGTCGCGAGTCACGTTTGGAAGACAGCGACGGCCTCCACGTATGGATCGACACACGCAATTCTCGCGAGATCCATCGAGCAACGAAGTTCTGCCATCGCTTCGGTTTCTCCCCCATGGGTCGCGGTCCCAAGGCAGACTTGCCCTTCGTTGGGTGGGCTGCCATAAATCGAGCACGCGAAAGCCCACCACCTCCGCCAGACGACAATTTGGCAATCCGAGCACGTGTAGCCGATGGACGTTACCGCCTCGTCGCTGCGCTCCATTTCAACGCGTTGCATGGGCTTGAACTACGCGATTTTCCAACCATCGGATTTTACTTCGCTGTCATGGACCGTGAACTCGGTTGGCAAGCGCTTGCTCTAACGCCGGACTTACCCGTAGTAGACAACCCCAGTCTGTGGGCCCAGCTGCGGTTGGCTGACGACTAGTCGATGGACTTTCCACCGCTCTCTTGGATTGGTTGACCGGTGGCGACGATACACTTCGCGATCCTCACGTTTGCCCGGGAGAGTCGATTCTTCGTAAATCTCCAGAGGCTCAGGCGGCAGGAATGGATACTCAACAGTTCCGCGAACAGGCTCATCGACTAGTCGACTGGATGGCGGACTACTTAGAATCCGTCGAAGAGTACCCGGTTCGATCTCAGGTTCAGCCCGGCGATGTAACCCGCCAACTACCAAGCTCAGCTCCGCTTGAAGGTGAGAGTTTTGAGAGCATCTTCTCAGATTTCCAATCGGTGATCATGCCCGGAATGACTCACTGGCAGCACCCGAATTTCTTTGCGTTCTTCACGGCTAACTCATCGCCTCCATCCGTTCTCGCGGAAATGCTCACCGCGACGCTCGGCGCTCAGTGCATGCTGTGGGAGACTTCCCCAGCAGCCACAGAATTAGAGACAGTCGTACTCCAGTGGCTCGCAGAAATGCTGGGGCTGCCCATCGACGATTCAACTGGTTTTCGCGGTTGTATTCATGACACTGCTTCGACGGCCATACTGTGCGCAATCCTAGTCGCTCGTGAGAAAGCCACCGGTTGGGATTCAAACGCAATCGGACTCGCCAGCAGTCGACAGATTGCAATGTACACCTCTGCCGAAACACATTCGTCGACCGAGAAAGCCGTCAAGATTGCTGGTCTAGGTGAGCAGAACCTGCGCAAGATTCGTAGCGACGCGTCGCACTCAATTGCAATTCGGGAGCTTGAGTCTACGATGCAACGTGACCAAGAAGCAGGTATAACACCGGCATGCATAATCGCATCACTGGGAGCGACGGGTGTCGGCGCTATCGATAACATCGAACAAGTCGGCCAAGTCTGCAAACGATTTGGAGCTCAGCTGATCGTCGACGCGGCCTGGGCAGGTAGTGCACTCATTCTGCCCGAGTACCGTGCGCTGCTGAGCGGAATTGACTTCGTCGACGCGATCATCGTCAATCCACATAAGTGGTTGCTAACCAACTTCGATTGCTCGGTATTGTACATGCGCGATACCGAAGCGCTGTTGAAGACATTTTCGATCTTGCCCAGCTATCTACGCCACGATCGTGAACGAGAGGTAGTCGACTATCGTGATTGGGGAATCGCTCTCGGACGACGGTTCCGAGCTCTCAAACTATGGTTTGTTATTCGCTCGTACGGCGTTGAAGGACTTCGAAAGATCCTACGTTCGCACATCGAGCTAGCCGAGTGGCTCGAAAAAGAAATAGCGTCACATCCCAACTTCGAGATAACCAGCACGCGTTGTCTGAGTCTCTTCACATTCCGCTTCACGCCTAAAACGGATCTACCGCTCGAAGAGCTAAATGCCCTCAACAAACGCCTCGTTGATCGGATTAACGATGGAGGGCGAGCTTACCTGACAACCACACTGATCGGCGAAGAGCGTGTCATTCGCTTCAACATTGGACAGACCTATACCGCTGAGCAACATGTCCAGGCGGCGTGGAAACTCATCCAACAGACTGCCGACGAAGTGAATAAAACTTAGATACAAACCCAGGTTTGTTTTACCGTTTCGCGCCGGCGTCCCTTAGATTCGCTTCCAACACGCCAAGTGCTGATGCAATCTCGTGCTCATCGGGCTCGGAAAGTTTTTGCCCCCCGAATCGTTCGCGGTAGTAGTGATTCGCCAAGGTCTCTACTGGCCGCTGGTGAATCGTCCGTGCTGCTCCTTGTGCTAGCTCAGTCGATGCATCCTGGTTTTGCTCGGCAAGCTGCCGATCAGCATCGCGCGAAAATTCCTCGGCCGTTTGATCGTCGGTCCGCCGGAGCCCAATCGTCTCGAGCATCTTCATGCATCGCGAAAAATAAGGTTGCCGATAAACTGCCTGACGCGGAACTACACCAAGCCGCTTTGCAAGCCGCGGCGCGTACTTGGGAAGTAGCTTGAACAAACGCCAAAACGCCAACGCTACACAGACTAGCAAAACGAAAACGACAGCCAGTGGACCAAGCAGGGTAGTCGATGCATTCACACCACGCGTTCGCAAACCGTTGCGAAGACCGTAAACATCATTCAGCAATTGTTCAACGATTGTGCGGCTGTTTTCCGCCACTGGAGCATAGAGACTGTTTTCCCCTTTTAGCTTCTGCCCATCAACGATGTAGTCCTTCCAGAGCTTCTCAGCAAAATCGAACGCTTGCCCTTCTTGGTCCACGATTACGTTTCCATCTTCCGAACTTGGCGGTGTGGGATCGAATCGCACCAGGTACCACTCACGATCCGTCAGCCACGGGGCAAGTTCAGTTTGTTCAAGTTGCGAACGCCTAAATAGCCCCTCAACCCAAGCGTGAGCATCACTCTGTTTCACCGCAAAATAGCGTCCAGGCCGATTAAACTCTCGAGGCTGATACCCAAGAACAATACGAGTTGGGACGCTGAGTTGACGCATCATCGCGGTCAAAGCAGCCGCGTAGTACTGGCAATGGCCGACCCGTTTGTTCAAAACGAAATCCACAATCGGATCCAGCGTTGGATCTTCTGGCAACGTTAGATCCAAGCTATAGGCAAACTTCCCAGACATACTGAAGTGCCGCTCCAGTTCAGCACACGCCTGGTAGGCATCGACCGGAGAAGTACCACTTTCCTCTAGCACCTTCAGTGCGTAGGCTTCCAAATCGGCAAAGCTCTCATCGTATTCCAATTCCATCCGGGCTCGGTTACTGTACCCAGCGCTATTCTCACGATCATTCAAATAGTGCATTGGCACGATGCGTAGTTGCTCGCCTCGGTAGAACTCTCCGGTTCCAATTTCGTACGCGACGCTGGTCCCTGCCGGAGCATCTTCTTCACCCACTCCATTTAACACCCCATTGAACTTGTCCAGCCGTAGTCTAACCGGTGGCTCCTTGTCGACTTGGAAGGCTGCTCCCATCGTCACCAGCGTTTTCAGGTATTTATGCCGAATGTCAAATTCGACTTTGACCATATCGGTTTTGTTCTCAAGGAGTGCTCGGGTTGTGTCTGCATCCGGTAGCGAACGGTACTCACTTCGCCCTGCGTACAGCCATTCCCCTTGCGTATCGAATCGTCGCTGTCTGGGAGCACTGTAAGAATCAAGCACGTACGCTCGGATGTAAGGCGGCGTTTTGACCGGATACTCATCGTTCGTAGTCGCGTCCTTCAACGTGACACGCATGGTCGGCGTTTCATCAACCTTGAGCCTTCCGACAGCATCAAACGTGAGGGATCGTGGCAGTCCGATACGCGGCGTCCCAACCAGCGGCCTACGAAGACTCCCCGGACTCGTCCGCGGCATCAAGTAGAAAAAGAATGCAGCGAATGCGATCGCCCCGACTCCAATTGGAACTGACTGCAGCAACCGTCGCGCCAACCGGCTCCCCTGGACGTTCTTGGCAGTAACCACATTACTTTCGACGCGTGGTTTCAAACGCCGGGCCGTTCGCCGTTTCTTGAATTTCTCGTAAAGCAATTCGGCAAGATGCGGGATTGGGCTCTCAATGCTCGGATCGACATAAACCAACGTCGCATAACGGGCAAAAAGGAACAGCGACGAAACCCATAGCAGCATGATTGGGGCAAGCAGCATCCCAAACACGATATTGTCATTTACGAGCGCGGCAACAATCATCTCGAGCAGAAGAAACACAGCCAACTGCTCGAAGATCCGTAAATTTTTCTT
>DNPC01000738.1:0-14747 GCA_003501565.1 Planctomycetaceae bacterium
CTCCATCACTGGGTACCAAACGATTGATTTGAATCATCGGAGTGTCGCCAATCGCGTGAGCAGTGCTGGCGTACGTTTTTCCTCGAGGCATGTCATTCTCCTACATCAAAAGGCTAGCATTTGAATCGATTGGGTTGTCGGTTATCGAAGCCGCCAACATCCACGCGAACATAGAGTCGACGATCGCTCCGTGCAAGTAGATGTCGATTTGCCATCCCGTATGCACTTACTTGGTTATCCTTCGGTAGAGAGTCGCTTCCATCATGCGGGAAAACGTCGGCTGGCATCAACCCGGTGGTCTGTCCTAGCTAGCTAACGAATGGAGCTCAGGAAACTTCAGTGCGAGCGAGTCGCATCGCCTCTACAAATCTGGATAGCTCGCTGTCAGTTAGTCCCGAGTTTAGGCTCACTCGCAGCCGCGATTTGCCGCTGGGCACGGTTGGAGGGCGAATTGCCGGAACCGAAAATCGTTGTGCCAATAACCACTCACTTAAGCTAAGTGCGAGTCCTTCGTCGCCGACAATGATTGGGACAATCGGTGAATCACTGGTCAAATCAACTTGCCATCCCGCCTCATTAAGCTCCCGTCGCAGACGCTGCGATATAGCGAACAGTCTCTCTCGTCGATCGTCTATTTGTGGGAGTAGCGAGACGGCCGCAGCGGACGCGGCAGCACAGGCCGCTGGGGCCGCTGTTGAAAAGAGGTAGCTGCGACAGTGATTGACAATAAAATCGATGCAGGTGGCGGTTCCACACACGAATCCTCCGATGGAACCGACCGCTTTGGAGAGTGTGCCCAGCTTGATTAGGTTCTCTGGCCAGAAATCAAGCGCTAGCTGTGCTGCAAGTAGTCCCCTACCCTGGTCGTACAGACCCGTCGCATGTGCTTCATCGATCACCAGCGCACACTCATATTGTTCGGCCAGCTGCCATAATTTGGGCAAGTCCGCCTGATCGCCGTCCATGCTGAAAACGGATTCAGTGACAATGATGCAATGTGAAAACTGTTCCCGCTGTTCTTGGAGTGCTTGCTCCAGGTAGCGGTAGTCGAGATGCGGAAAGATGATCCTCGTGGCGCCGCTCAACCTGCAACCATCGATCAGGCTTGCGTGGTTGAGTTCGTCGCTGAGTATTAAGCCCGACTTGTCGACGAGGCATGCAAGTGTACCGACGTTTGCGGAGTAGCCGCTGGAGAAGGTTGCGACCGGCACCCCAGTCAACTCGCTCAATTTGCGATGCAGCAATTCGTGTGCATCCGTGTGGCCGCCAATTACGGGGCTAGCACCAGCGCCGAAAGTCGCCTGAGTACAAGATAATTGCTCAGCCGCGGCCTCGATGACGCGGCGATCGCGACTGAGTTGCAAATAGTCGTTGCTACCCAAATCGGTGCAATTTTTGTGCGGTCCGCGAGGCTTACGAAGACGGCGTTGTTCTCCCGCCGTCGAAATTGCCTGAGTATATCGCCGACTCCAATCATCCGCTGCAGACATTAGTTTTGCTCGCCTGCAGAGACTTGTTTTGCAAGGAACTTCTTAGCTAGCCCGCAGACGGCTCTCAGCGGCGGATGCGGAGTCTTCTGTCCACCAGAGATCGGGTGGTGCTTCATCCCCACCGGAGGTTTCATCAGGTTCAACCCACTGGGTTGTCGGAGGTTCAACAGAATCGGTTGCTGGCTTCTCATACCATAACCAATCAATGTCCGGTTCATCTTCGACAACCACAATCCTTTTGACTGTTGGTTTGTTTGGTTCCAGTTCTGGATCGGGCTCCTTGAGCTCTTCGACCGCTTCGGTGATCGTCTCGACAACTTCTTCGATGCTCTCTTCTGGTTCAACAATTGGCTCGGGAAGGGCGGGCTCTGTTACCTCCTCGATGATCTCTCCAGGAGAATACACCTCCGCTACTCCAGGATTGCCCTGACGCGGAAGAACACGAACCTCCACGCCGATCGAGTGGAAGATCTTCATGATATGTTCGTGGCAGGTGAACATCACGACCTGATGCCCCAAAGCGGCAAAATCGCGAAGTACGCGGCCGGCAGCCTCGGCACGTATGGAGTCAAAATTCACGAGCACATCATCAAGCACCAGCGGTATGGTAACGCCACGTCGGGCATAGGCCGCCGCTAAACTGAGCCGCAGCGCGATGAACACCGCCTCGCGCGTGCCACGCGAAAGAACTTCCAGTGGGAGTGCATTCCCATTGGCATTGTCGATGCGCAATTGGTTCTTGCCAAGTGGCGTCCAGATTCGTGTGTACTTTCCTTCGGTCAGTTGATTCAAAAACGCGGAGGCTTCACGCAGTGTTTCTGGCTGACGTTCGGTCTCATAGACTTCGCAGACACGGTCTAGCAAACTGGTTGTGGAGGCAAGCACTCGCCAGTGTTCGGCGCAGGCCTTGAGTTGATTTTCGACGCAAGCCAGCTCCAGCTTGGCCTCACCCAAGCGCGTGTTCGAGGCTAGAGTCTTCATTTCTTGTGAAAGCTCGCCTTGTCGCAATTGCAACTGTTCAACGCGTTGCTCTGCTTGTTGTGTCCGCTGTCCAATTTGCTCCCAACGCGATTCCAAGTCGTCTGAACCCGGGTTCTCTAGCAGACGCTCGACGGTCGCGTACGGAACGGCACCTCCGACAACTGCCGAAATACGCTCTGCCAGATCGCTGATCTTTTCCGTGATCTCGTAGTGCTTGGCCTTTTGCTCGAGAAGCTCCGCAAGCTGTTCTTCGGATTCACAACCAACTTCAGCAAGTAAGCTGCTGTGGGTTCTCTCGAGTTTGTCAATCGACTTCTGGATGCTCGCAGCTTGTTTAGCGAGGTTGCCATCCTGTTCTTTCAGCTCACGACGTTGTCCAATGTACTGTTCTTGGGAGCTGATCAGCGAGGACAGCTTTGAGAGTTGTTCAAGAGCCGAATTTGCCATCTCGCCAGTTGCGCGGACAGGACGGAATTGCTCCGCGTCTGCCGATACAGGCGAACTCGACTTGAGGTCTTCCAGCTCGTCTTCGTTTGAGCTTGCGACCACATCGCTAGCGGCTTTGGCAGCAAATACCTGGTTGCTTAGCGACGTGATACGCTGAGTGATTGCTCCCAATTCTAGTTGCCGAGTCTCGAGTTCTTCTTCTAGAGTTTGCATACGGCGACGAGTCTGCAAAAGCGAATCGTAGCCTTCGGCCATAATGCGAATGCTCTTGGGAGACAGCGATTCACTCAGCCCAAGTTGTGAGAGAGTCCGCGACCAATTCGTCTTGGCTGTCTTCAGAGCATCGTCAGCCTGGGCGGCGCGTTTCTTGGCCACTTTGTAGCGTTGCTGGACGGCTTGCAAGTTGTGCTGGACGGGTAAGAGCGCTTCCAGTGATTCGATTTCTCCCTGAACTTCGCGAATTCGTGCTTCTACGGAAGAGTTGCTAGGAGGGAGTCGGCGTTTGAGTTCGTCACGTTCATCTTCGGTTTTTCGAATCTCTTTGCGAACGGAATCGATTTGATCTTCAACGTCTTCCAGCTCCGATACGGTGCCCTTATCAAGCACGTTGGAATACATGACACCGAAGAACAAGGCGAAGAACCCGCTGATAACCATCATCAGGCCGGTAGTCGTATCCGCAGGCGAGTCGGGGTACACACCGAAGGGGTTCATTTTGCCGACGCCCCACGCGATGAAGAACATGCCGCCAACGAAGAGCACAGCCATCAACATCGAGCGTTCGACCGGTAGCGCCTCATCAACGGTCAAATCAATAGCTTCGCCATCGAGTTCCTTGCGTCGGTCTTGTTGTCTTTCGAGGACTTCTTCGATGTGTTGCAACTTGCGAAGCAACGATATGTTTGCACCGCATTGTTGCAACGCCTCTGCGATGTCATCAGTGCCGCGTTTCTGCAGCGCCTCTTCAAGATCCTGCGTTAGCCGTTGAGCTTCTTTTTGCTCGGTCTCTGCGGTGCTGCGTGATTGTTTTAGTCGTCCAGACCATATCCGCACTTCACTGGCGGGTTCTGCCAGCTGGTTGATTGCCTGCCGCGAAAGGTCTGGCATGTTGGTCATGCGGCGATCGTCGAGCAAAGCTTGCTGGTCGGCTTCATCGATGCCGAGGCGTTTGGCATCATCTACCAATTGATCGCGGCATTGGTCGATCTGACTTTCGAGTCGTTGGATGTTCTTTTGCAGAGAGCCGATCCAAGGAGTTTGCTCGGCGGCCGCTTCAATCTTCGCGCTTAGTTCCAGGATGCCTGGGCGCAATGGTAGTTTGCGTGACTGCTCGCGTAACGCCCGGCGACTGTTTTTGATTTCGTCCTGGCGAGTCTCGCGTTCCAGGATTTGTTCATTGATCTCGTCCAGACGTTCCTGAGTCGTATCGGGAATATCAAGCCGTGCGCCCAATTGGGTAAGCTCGGTTTGAAGCTCAAATCGTTTCTTCCAATTCGGGCGGACCTGGAGCGCAACTTCGTATCCCTTCGCTTCGACCTCCCAGTGATCGATGCGTTGTTTGAGTTCTTCCAGCTCTTGGGCCTGGGTTTTTCGCAGGGCGGCCAGTTCATTCCAGCGTTTCCCGCTGGCAAGGCTGTCGTCGATTTCGTCCTTGAGTTTTTCGCGTTGAATCAACAGACGCTGCATCTGCCCTTTATCGGGGGAAACACTTACAACCTGTTGTCTTGCGTCGCGCAGCTGGCGAATTACGTCTACTAGCGAAACACGATCCAGGCCACTTGATAACTTGTACAGTTCATCAGCGGCCGCGGTGTCGTCGAGTGTGCTGAGTTCTTGCAGTTCGCGCAGGCCGATTGCGAAAACATTCGTAAAGATTGACTCGTCGACCTGTCCCAATAGCATCGCCAGACGGTGTTGGCCTTGAGAAAGACCGTCATTGCCAGTAACCGTCAATGCACCGGAAGAGTCAGTGCTGTCGATTTGAGCTCTTCGGCAGATTTCATAACCGCCGCCTGGTCCGGTTACTCGTATCGCTCCACCTGGCTTGCCACCGTGGACAGGCGGCAGATAACGAGTCTTGCGGTCTGGCGTAAAACCGTAAAACATCGTTCGCAGAAACTGCATCAACGTTGTCTTGCCCGCTTCGTTTGGACCGTAAAAAACAGTCATCGTGTCGGGCATAGAATGAACGGTCAGTTCGCTCCAGACCCCAAAGCCATCGATTTGTACATCCTTGATTTTCATTTTTCGGATCCTCCGAATCGACGGGTGGGGGCCACCAGGTCAACTTTGTGTCCACGCAGTAGGTCGACACCCAATAACGTGCTTTTGTCCAGTGACTGGGTTGAGATCGTTCCGCTGTTAGTCAGCATTGAATGCCAGATGTTTGCACCGGGTGTCTCCGTATCGACCAGGCTCTTGAGCTGGACATGTTTGGAAACGTCCTTGCGGTATTCACTACTGGTTCTAAGAAAATCACCCAGGATGGTGTCTTCTTCGTTCCATTTTTCCGGCAGCGATTTGGGCGGCAAGATCTCGATATCCGTTGACCAGACACTGCTGGTCCCATGGCCGAATTCGCGGCGCAACCAGGCCAGTAGGTCTTCTAAAGCTGACGGCCCAACAATGGACGCATTCTCTAGATCCATGTGCACGCGCCATTTGACCAACACGCTTCGCCCAGACGCTTCGCTCTGAAGACGGGCGACTCGCTTACTAAGGAGTTGACGCAGGTCTCGCCCAAGAGCGACGTCATCGGCGTCAATTTCTTGAGTGGAGTAACGGATCAGATCGACGGGAATCGTATGGATTTGCATATTCCGCTGTGCATCCACATCGACTAGCACAAAACCATGCTCGCCTGGCTCGGCCAAGCTTCGCGCTTGGGGCGAACCACAGTAGCGAATTGCCGGTTCATCATGGTGCAGTATGTCAGCTTGATGCTTGCCGCCGAGCGCCCAATAGTCAGCGTGTTCGGCGGCTAGTGCTTCTGTGTCGGCGATGCCATGTGCGACGGCGATGACAAAGCCGTCCTGCGTTTCATTGGCATACTCAGCAGCATGAATGAGTTCATTACCGTTTGAGGAGCGACCGATGATCGTCGCTAGGCCCGCGTCATGGCGGCGGTGAATAATCGTCTCTGTTTCCGTTTCAGAAAATATCCGAACGTTGTCGGGAAAGCTGACTGCTTCCGGAAACCGAGAAGCATCATCGGCCTGACCGCATGCCCAGTAGACGGGAATTGACCGCTTGTGCAACTGTTCGAATTGATCGAGCAGAAAAGCGATTCCAGCCGCTCCACATGCTCCAGGGTTGAGCAAGTCGCCGGAGAGGATTACGAAGTCCACATTCTCAAGCACTGCATGCTCGAAAACCGCCTCTGCCGCTTTCCAAGGGGCTTCAGCCAGGGTCTTCTTCAGATGTTCCGGCAGGTCAAGGATGTCCTGCAAAGGCTGTTCGAGATGAAAGTCACTCGCGTGAATAAAGCGAAATGATTCCTTGGCCATTTTCTGTCCCTTCCTTGGTACAGTCTCGTCTGCCACTTATGTTGCTCGCTGATTCTCGCACTCCGGGGATCATTCCCGCCTAGTACCAGTGGCGCAGCAATAAGCGCATTTCTACCGCGGCAGTTTAACGCAGGTCTCCAGCCTATGCCAACGTCGTTTCTTGCCCAAAATGCTCGACTCGCGGCTTTTTCGCCAACCATCTCGAATGCTAGCTTTCCTGGCGGTATGCCCACAAACGGCCTGCTTGGCCCTGGTCAGTATTTTCGCGGCCCGCATTTCGTATCCTGTATGTTGCGGGTGTCGCACAGGCTAGTCGTTTCCGATTTGTTCAGCACCGGGAGATTGCACATGACGTGGACGAACTTCATGCTTGGTTTGGCTGTCGCATTCTTCATATTTCTTTTCATATTCTTTCCCGGGGACGGCGGCGACTCCGGCGACTGGGGCGGAGATGACGGCTTCGGCGATTAAGACCCTTCGCTGTGGTTCGTCTTCTGGCCACTATCTCTCTTCCAGCGGTTCCGAAACTCTTAACCTGGCTGCTTTTCCGAATTGAGTAGTTCCTCCTCGACGCAAACAGGCGAGAGCGTCTTGACAACCGACCGTGAACGAAGGAGTGCAGCTAGCGCGTTTTTCAAATTTGCCGCGGCTGTTGTTCCACTGGTTCGCGAACAACCGGCCGTTGGCTACACTGCTGCCTCTGGCAATTTGCTAAGAAAGCATCCAGCAAGGGCGAGGCATGTACGACTTCAAGAATCTCAAGGGTGATCTAAGTGGTGGTCTCGTTGCAGGGATCATTGCACTTCCGCTCGCCCTCGCTTTCGGTGTCCAATCGGGGCTTGGACCTGCCGCGGGGCTTTACGGCGCGATCGTGGTAGGGATCTTTGCCGCCATGTTTGGCGGTACTCCGACCCAGGCCTCGGGGCCAACTGGTCCCATGACGGTTGTCTCGGCTGCGATCGTCGCATTTGCGATTGAAGAAGCTGGCAGCATTGAGGAGGGGTTGGGGATTGCGTTGCTGAGCTTCCTAGTCGGCGGCGTGTTGCAAGTAGTGCTGGGTGTGCTGGGCGTCGGCAAGTACGTACGGTACTTTCCCTATCCAGTCGTTTCTGGATTCATGAGCGGCGTTGGACTGATCATCATTTGTCTGCAGCTGTGGCCGCTATTGGGCAGCAAATCACCCAAGTCCACCATTGAGGTCTTTACGAAGATCAGCGAGCCTTTAGCGGCGATTAACTGGTACGCGGTCGCCTTGGGCGTAGTGACGATTGCAGTCAACTACGCCTTTCCATTGGTGACGAAGAAAATCCCCTCTGTTTTGGTGGCGTTGCTCGTCGGTTCGATAGCGGCCTTTGCGCTCGGGCTTGATGTTCCTGTGGTCGGTGACATTCCAAGTGGACTGCCGCCAATCCGGCTGGGCGAGTTGTTCACGGTGGAACCAGAACTCTATTCGATCATTCTGAAGTATGGTGTCACGTTAGCCTTACTGGGTTCTATCGATTCGCTCCTAACCTCCGTGATCGCCGATAACCTGACGAAGGACCGGCACAGCAGCAAACGCGAACTTATCGGGCAAGGTGTCGGTAATATCCTCGCCTCGGTTTTTGGTGGGATTCCCGGTGCTGGAGCAACCAAGGGAACGGTCGTGGCCATCAAGGCAGGTGCTAAAACGCGCTTGTCCGGAATAACGCACGGACTTGTTCAGCTCGCGGCGTTGCTCGGCTTAGGAACCATTGTTTCCTACATTCCTCTCAGCGTTTTGGCAGGTTTGCTTATCTCGGTCGGCGTCGCCATCATTGATTTCAAAGGAATCAAGCACATTGCATCGGTGCCGAGGGCTGATGCAGTCGTGATGATACTCGTGTTGTTGTGGACTGTCTTCGGCAACCTCATTTACGCGGTCGCGGCCGGAGTGATTTTGGCCAGCATTCTGTTTATGAAACAAGTTAGCGATTTGGCCGAGCAGCAGACTTCGATTGAGGAATACGATCCCGAACCACAATGGGACGACGAGCCGAACTTGGGTGACGACAGGAAAGTTGTCATTAAGCACCTCTATGGCCCGCTATTCTTCGGATTCGCGTCGGGCTTCCGCGAAATGGCCAAGTCTTTACCTGAAGAAGCTGAGAGGATTGTGATTCGTATGGAACGCGTTCCGTACATTGACCAGTCCGGACTCTACACGCTCGAAGATACCGTTTTAGAACTGGTCAAAGAAGGCAAAGAAGTCGTCTTTACCGGCCTCAAAGAGCAGCCCGCAGACATGCTCCGACGCGTCGAGTTGATCCCGAATCTCGTTAGCGAGGATCAGGTTTACGAGTCCTTCGATTCGCTCGCTGCATCCCTGTAGCCAACCCTTCTCGCCGCAAAGCGTAGCTGAACTTGCCAAGTGTGCAGTCCGGCGGGATTGATGCAAACGCTGTCTTCGTCCAAAGCTCAAGGCTAAGATCGCCCCAGCACGATCGGCAGCTGTAGCTGCTTTCCATCGCGCACGATGGTGAGAGTGACTTGGTCGCCCGGCTGCTTGCCTTCGATACTATCGAGCAGGTCATCTGCGGAACTGACCTTTTGCCCATCCACGGCAAGTATCGTGTCCGCACTGCTAGGATCGACTGTTGACTGCTCGTAAACATAGACGCCGTCTTGGAACTTCCGGATCACAACCTGAAAACCCCTCAGACCAGCACGATCTGCCGGCCCGCCCTCTTCAAGGCTAACCACCAATAGTTGTCCGTCTTCTTTCTCGTAGACGCGGGTAATGCCCAGCGACGGCCGTAAGACTTGACCATGACGCAAGAGTTGCGGAACGATTCGTTGAATCGTAGATACAGGGATCGCAAAGCCAACTCCCGAGCTGTCTCCGTCGGCTGTCATGATCGCTGTATTCATTCCGATCAGGTCACCACGAGTGTTAAGTAACGGCCCACCCGAATTGCCTTGATTGAGGTCGGCATCGAGTTGAATCAGGGATCGCATGGTCCTGTTTTCGCTGGATGCGACGGCACGATTTAGGCTGGAGATCATGCCGCGACCCATCGTGCGTTCCAGGCCAAAGGGGTTACCGATCGCGTAAATGCGTTGGCCCTCGATGATCGGTGCATCGCTGATGGCTATCGTTTGTAGGGGAGTTTCGCCCGGCTCAATCTTCAACAGCGCGATGTCTGTCGGTGGATCCTGTCCGATGATCTTGGCTGGCAACGAACGGCCGTCATGTAAGTTGACGGTGATTTCTCGTGCCCCATCAATGACATGGTGATTCGTTAAGACGATCCCCGAGGTGTCGATGATAGAACCACTGCCCGAACCCTGACTGACAGTCACACGCAAGAATGCGTCCAGGCGCCTTGATTTCGTGGAGATATGCACGACACCTTGATTGCATTTCTTGTACACGGCAATCGCGACCCGTTCCTCGGGGAGAAGGCCGTCCGGTCCGAGGAACGCCAGATGATCATGTTGTTGGGGAGCCTGCGGAGCGCCACGGTAGCTTGCCGCGGCAGTTAGCTGCTTGCGTGATGTCTGATCCCATTGGCTGTGCGTTGCCGGATCAGAGGCTGATTGGAGCGAAGATTGCGAGCGAGATTGCCGGGCGGTATTTCGCTGCGGCAGCAACTGGGCCTTTGCCAGGGAAGCCGAACACACGCAAACGATTAGCAAAAGAGCGGCTCGTTCGCAGCCCTTGAAAACACAACGAGAAACTTGTGAACTGCGCATCCTTCCCACACTCCCTAGAAATCTAATCGTTACCAATGAAAGACCACTAAATTGCGCTCTGGCAGAACGCGTCGGTAGCATAGCAATCGTGGATGATCCGCGCCCAGAGCGAGCGTTGGAGTGAATTCGCCGGAGTGATTTACACTAGTGCGAATTAGGCAGCGTGGGTCTCACCGACGAACAGTGTTCTTGCATAACGGAGCGGCCCTACGAATCCCTCCGAGCAAATCGCGGCGGAGACGAATTCGCTACGTGTTCTGCAGTTTACATGCCATCAACGTGTTCTTTAGCAGCATTGCAATCGTCAGTGGACCAACACCCCCGGGCACGGGAGTAATTGCGGATGCGACTTCCGCTGCACTTGCGTAGTCGACGTCTCCTACTAAACCCGATTCGATGCGATTGATGCCAACGTCAACGACTACGGCTCCGGGTTTGATCATCTCTGCCGTGATCATCTGTGGGCGTCCCACAGCAGCAATTAGCACGTCGGCAGTTCGGGTTATCTCAGGCAGGTTCTCGCTGCGCGAGTGGCAGACGGTAACCGTGGCGTTGGCGAAACTAGGTCCGAATCCAAGGTCACGCTGTAAGGCCATGTTCGCCAGCGGCTTGCCGACGATATCGCTACGTCCGACGACGACAAAGTGCTTTCCAGCAAAATCCAGCCCATAATGGTGGAGCATTCGCATCACACCGTGGGGCGTACAGGGCAGAAATCGGGGACGCCCTTGAACAAGTAGTCCAACATTCTCCGGGGCGAAGGCATCTACGTCCTTAGTCGGCGCGACTGCATCCAACACCCGCTGCGTGTCAATGCCATCAGGTAATGGTAGCTGTACCAGGATGCCGTTTACAGCCGTATCGTCGTTTAGCTTGGCCAATAGCTCAAGCAGCTCCTCGGTCGTTGTGTTGGCGTCGCGGCGTAGCAATCGGCTAGCGATCCCGACTTTTTCGCAGGCTCGCTCTTTATTGCGAACATACACCTGACTGGCCGGGTCATCGCCAACCAGAACTGCGGCTAGTGTTGGCTGTGCTCCACCGCTACTTACCCAATCTGCGACCTCGTTGGCGACTTCAGCACGAATTGCCGCTGATACCGCTTTTCCATCCAGCACTTGAGCACTCATCGTTTGTTATCCTAACCGCGATGGACCATGGAGAGATGAAGGGGGATCCGCAACGCTGCCGACTGCTTCTTCCCCCTTGAGATTTCGATTCAATTTGTGACTGACACCGCCGCGGATGTTCGCGAACCGTGCGTCGCGACCTGTGAGGGGCACGTTGGTTTCTCTAAACTGCGGTCGTTGCACTAAACTACTGGGCGCCTAAGCATCTGGGCACACACAAGCATCGCAAGAGCAAGGAGACCGCTATGAGTGTACACGTATCGTCCGCAGTGGCTAGTTGGCGATGGCCACTTCGGATCGCCGACTACCCAGTCACACGCTTGGGCGTCTTTTGCTTAGCCGCATGCATTCAACTTGTCTGCACTCAGCCGAGTGTAGCACGAACCGCCGAGCGCCCGAACATCATTCTGCTCCTAGCGGACGACCAGTGTAAATACTCGATGGGCTGCTACGACACGCCAGCTGTGAAGACGCCGAATCTTGACCGGCTGGCAACTCGCGGCGTTGTTTTTGATCGAGCCTATGCGACGACTGCTATTTGCATGGCCAGCCGCGCCTCGATTGCGACCGGTAAGTACGAATACAAGACCGGGTGCAATTTTGAAACGGGTCCGCTCGCAATGGAAGACTGGCAAGCCTCCTATCCGATGCTGCTCAAAGACGCAGGTTATCGTGTTGGGTTTGCAGGGAAGTTCGGATTTCTGGTTGCGGATCAACCGAGTCAAAAAGGTGAATTACCCGAGGCGGACTTTGATTCTTGGGGCGGAGGGCCTGGGCAAACGTCTTACGAAACCGTGCGCAACGAGTCGATGCGCAAATATGCCGAGGAATTTCCGCATTCGACGCTTTCCTACGGTGCGTTTGGACGCGACTTCATAGCCAGCGCATCAGCTGCTGACCAACCATTCTGCCTGTCGATCAGCTTTAAGGCTCCGCATCATCCCACGACTCCCGATCCCAGATTTGACACAGTTTACGATGGGGTGATGTTTCAGAAACCAAAGAACTACGGGCGACAGTACGGTGAACACCTGAGTCTGCAAAGTCGGCAGGGGCGGCAATACCAGCGACACCATTCGTGGCACTACGCCGATGACTACCAAAATGTGATGGCGACCTATTACCAGCAAATCTACGCGATCGATCAAGCCTTGGGGATGATCACGGATGCACTTGAGCGATCTGAAACGCTGGACAACACGATCATTATTTACACCAGTGACAACGGGTTTATGTGTGGCTCTCACGGCTACGGATCAAAAGTGCTTCCTTACGAAGAATCGAGCTGTGTTCCTCTGATCGTATCAGCACCGGCATTTTCCAAGAACCACGGTCGGCGGTGCGATGCGCTCGTTGGAAACATCGATCTGGCACCAACCGTCTTGGAACTGGCAGGCATCCAGATTCCGTCAGATTGCGACGGCAAGTCGATTGAGCATCTTCTCGACGATCCTCAGCGGCTCCACCACCCTGCCCTTTCGCTGATCAACGTTTGGGGACCACGGGCGGTACATAGCCTGGCGGTCGTAACTCCGGAGCATAAATTGATTTATTGGCCCGCCGACTCACAGGCCTATGACCCGGCGGTAGAGGTATTCGATATGCAACGCGATCGTCTCGAGCTTCGCGATTTGACGGGTGCCAACAACGACTTAACCGGTTTTCAAGAGTTGGTGGATGTCTACAACGCACAGCTTGATGCCTGGAAGCAGGAAGGTGTTCGCCAGCACGGCTACCCACAGTTTGCCCATAAATTCGAACTATCGCCAACGGAATCTGATGATGGCTAGTGCTTTTCTGGTCGGGGCTTGCCCAGGGACAGCACTGCTAAGTCGTTTCCTCGTGCTGAGAGTGCTGTTTCTATTTTTCTTTACGCCCGTTTCGACGCAGCACGCTGTCGCCCTGCTTTCATGACAGTTGATAGTAAGTTTTGCGTCACGGCGTGCTAGGGCTTACTTGTTTGCGGTGGACTAGGGTGTATGCGCAAGGGACGAGGAAGAGGGTGAGGATTGTTGAGACGATAAGGCCGCCGAGGAGGGAGCGGGCGAGGGGAAGCATGGCTTCACCGCCAGGCGATAAATGGAAGGCAAAGGGAAGCATCGAAGCGACCAGCGTAAGTGATGTCATAAGAATAGGACGCAGGCGGACTTGGGCTGCCGACATTGCAGCATCACGCGGTGTTGCACCAGCTAAGCGACGACGGTTCGCAAACTCAACCAATAGAATGGAATTGTTGACCACGACTCCAATCATCATCAGCGTTCCCATCAACGATTGAATGCTGATGTAGGTGTTTGTGAGGTAAAGCACCAAAACGACTCCGCCAAGGCCAAGTGGGACTGCCAGCATGATGATCAGCGGGTCCGCAAAGGATCGAAACTGGGCCATTAAAACGAGGTATACCAACAGGGCTGCAACGACCAAGCCCGCCCCCAACATGCTCATGCCGGAACGCATTTTCTCCACCGGTCCACGCAAAGTAGGCGTAACGCCACTGGCGAATTCCATTTCGCCAAGCAATCGTTCAATATCGCGGGCCACGCTACCCAGATCTCGCCCTACGACGTTAACGTGGACGTCATTAACGCGAGAAATATTGTAGTGAGCAATTTCACCTGGAATATTGACTCGTTTGACCGATGCGATGTTCGAAAGTGGGATCGTGATTGGGCCATCGGCTGTCTGCAAAGCGATGGGCATATTGCGAACGTCATCTAGCGACTGAAACTCGTTGTTTTCATACTGCACGCCCATAAAGAAGTCGACTCCTGTCTTGGGGTCGATCCAGATCGTGGGGGCATATCCGATACTGGAACCCAGCGACGTCAGAATTGTCTCAGCAACTTGTTCTTGATCTACGCCCAAGTGTTTGGCTCTGGTCCGGTCGACCTGAACGTCGAACTGCGGATAATCCAGAGATTGAGCGATCTGTACGTCTGCGGTGCCGGGAATCTGCTCGACTGCAGCTACGATTCGTTCGGCGGCATCACGGCACGCATTGATCGTACCAGCAGAGACTTGCACACTGATCGGCGTTGGGACACCCTCATTAAGTGCCATATTGACGATCCCTCCGGAGACAAACAAGAATTGTTCCAGTGGGTATTCTGTGCGGAATCGCGAACGAAGTTCTTCGACATAGCGGCTGGTCGCTGTTCGTCGCCCCGTTTGTTTCAAGTTCACAATGATGTAAGCGGTATCGGGGCCTGAATTCGAACTCAATACAGTCGAGAAGCCCGCACCCTTTCCGACCGGTAAACCGATGTTGGAGATTAGCGTATCAATTTGTTCTTCGGGGATGACATCTTTGATGGAATCTTCGATTCTTGCGACCAGTTGTTCAGTTGCTTCCAGACGCGTTCCGGGCAGCGTTTTTAGCCGAATTTCAAAGGTTCCCGCGTCCACGTTTGGAAAGAGTTCGGAGCCAAGCTGTGGCCAGAGCAGGAAAGTTGCGGCGGCAACCAGCACAATCCCGCCACTTG
>DNPC01000738.1:14835-36997 GCA_003501565.1 Planctomycetaceae bacterium
GGCTGCCGGCATGGACAATGCCTTTTCGAGGAGTCGGCCGTACAGACCACGTGGTGCCGTTGCTGCGGAACTCGCTGTTACTGGGTGTAGCGTTTCGCGAATGAACGTTGCACAAAAGGCAGGCACAACGGTTAGGGCCAACAAGTAGCTAGCCGCGATCGTAAACGTGGCCGCCAAAGACAACGGCGTGAACAGGTATTTGATCATGCCCGCCAGAAAGATGGCTGGCAGAAAGACGGCCAAAGTGGTGATTGTGCCCGCCAGGATGGCTCCAGAAACTTCTACTGTTCCTTCTTCGGCCGCTTGAAGAGGCGGTTTCCCCATGCGTGCATGCCGGATAATATTCTCGACAATCACGATACCTGCGTCGACGACAGTCCCGATCGCCAGTGCGATACCCCCTAGGGTCATCACATTGATCGTTTGGCCTGTAAAAGCGAATCCCAGCCCGCCTATTAGTATTGCAAACAGGATGGTGCCGACGATAACCAGCGTGGGAAGGATTCGACGCAGGAAAATGAAGACAACAACAGCAACCAAGAGCGATCCCAGGCCGACTTGAGACAACAAGCTGCTCATCGCACGGCGAATGTAACTCGATTGATCGGAAACTAGCGTGACTTCAGTCGCTTCCGGAATATCGCCCCGTTCCTTCATCTTTGGGATTTCGGCCCCTATTCCCTCGTAGATCCGATCAACGACCGCAATTGTGTTTTCCCCCGGTTCACGAAGAAGCGGGCAGTAGACACTCCGGTTTCCGTTTACGCGAACGATGTTGTACTGCAGTGCTGCATCATCTTCTACACGTGCGACATCCCGGATGAATATCGTCGCTCCATCACGAACAACGATGGGAATATTTGCGATTTCTTGGGTATCGGGCAGAGTGTTGCGAGGGTGTATTTGATAGTCAGTGTCGCCGATTTCGGCTGTTCCGGATGCGAGCACTAAGTTTGATCGCTTTAGTGCGTCAACGACTTCCGCGGCGCTAATGTGGTATCCCTGCAACTTCGCTGGGTCAACATATATCATCATTTGGCGGAACTTGCCGCCGAAGGGGTGTGGGATTTGAACGCCTTTCAGGCCACCCATCTTGTTGCGGACTGCGTAGTAACCGATCGAATACAGTTCAGATTCGCTAAGCCCTTCACCGGAGATGGCGGCCAGAACGACGGGGAGATTTGCGGGCTCACTGCGTAAAGTGAACGGCCATTCAATTCCAGGAGGCAAATGAAACATGTCACTCGCCTCTAAGTTGACGATATCGTTCATCGCCGAGCTTGGATTTGCACCGGGCTGAAAGAAGACTTTAATGACTGCTGCGCCAGGAACGGTGCGCGACTCTTGGTGCTCGATCTTTCCTGCCAGCGTAAGCGCGCGTTCGACTCGACTGGTCACTGATTTTTCCATATCCATTGTCGGCAGACCCGGATACGAGAAAAAGCTAACCACGACCGGTTTCTTGAAGTCCGGGAGGATGTCAATTGTGATGCCGGGGATAACGGCCGCCCCGAGTACGCACAGGGCAATCACGCCTGCGAGCACTGCGAAACGATTGGACAGTGAGAATTTGATTAAGCCCATAATGCAACGTTACCGTCGAGTGATTCTGCTGGGGAGGAGTTCGGGTTCTGGCGATTACCCACGCGGTGTCTCGCATTTACACTGCGAAGAACTGGCAATTAAGTGGCTTTAATAATGTGGCCTCTTCAGCCGGTACATCTGAAAGCTTGTTCCAGGCCTTCGAGCACTCCGATTGCGAGTGTTCTGCCGCAGACTAGAGCGGTGTGACTTGCTGGCCGTCAGTGAAGCGCTTGAGGTGGGTGCCGATGACCGCTGTACCAGACTCAATGCCTGAAACGATTTGAATCTGTTTGCCGTTATCAAATCCGGTTTGTACTTCAGTGATTTGTACCGAATTCTTGCCATCGACGACGTAAACGTAAGCCGACCCGTCTTCGCGGAAGCGGACGGCGCGAGCTGGCAGCATCGTAGCTAGTTCACCTTGCGTCAGCGTGATGGTCGCACTGCCAAACATTCCGGGGAGGAGTTTGCCGCTTGGGTTCTGTACATCGGCTTCGATCAGCATCGTACGACTGCTGACGTCCAGAGCGTTGGCAGTCCTTGAAACAGTTGCCTGAATCGGCGATTCTGATGAAAAACTAGGAAGAGACAACTCAAGTTTATCACCGACCTGGATGAACGGTGCGTCGACTTCTGGGATGGCGACGCGAACACGCAGTACATCGATCTGGCTAATCGTCAGAAGCGGGGGCGTTCCAAAGCCATCAGTTTCAACCAGTTCACCAAGTTCAAGGTCACGCTGCGTAACAACGCCACTGATCGGAGCGCGGATCGTAGTGTAATCGAGCATCACTTCGATCTCTTCTAATTCGCCGCGACTGACACTTGTTTCCGCACGCGCGGTATCAAGTAGAGCATTCGCAGAAGACACCTCGGCTTGTGCAATCTGAACTTCGGCCTCCATCGAGCTGACAGCGGACTGGAGGGCCTGCAGGGCAGCTTTTGAAGAGTCTCGCTTCTTGGTAACTTCGTCAAGAACACGTTGTTGAATTGAACCGCGGCTGACCAGGTCACTGGTGCGGGCATACTCGGCCTCAGCGGCAGCGAGTTCTGCGTCGCCTCGCTGTAGCTCACTGGTTGATTGTTCTAGCCGTGCTATGGCCGAAGCCAGGCCTGCTTTAGCAAGCTGCACACCCGCCTGCGAGGCAGCGTATCGAGCCTCTTGAAGTCGGACGCGAGCTCGCAGAACGTCTCTTTGTTTCTCAAGTTCAGGTACCGCCAGCTGAGCTAATTCATCCCCGGCAGCCACGACGTCGCCGATGTCCACAGTCAGTTGGGTGCAGTACCCGTTTACTTTGGCACGCACCTGCGACTGAAAATACCCGTGGACGGTCGCCGGTTGAGTCGTCGTGCGTTGGATCTCGGCCTCCTTGGCGGTGACGAGCTTTACGGGCGTAAGTGGTGATTTGTTTGTTGCATTGTTACGTGCAGGTTGGCAACCAATCGAACTAGTAAGCCACACTGCCAACCCTACTAGAGCTGGAAATCCCACACGCGTTCTGGACGGGTTAGGTTTCATACGAGTTTCCTTGGAATGCGCATGCGTTGGGCTAAGACAACATAAGGGGATTAATCCGAGTATTCGTCACAATCGGTTTTTCTTCGCGGAGCGATAGCCACAGTTTAGTTGGCACCAAGCGCCCGCTGGCCTGGCGATGCCAACAAAAAACGCGTTTTGCTCAGCACAGCGATCACTATCGTTACGGTTCGTCGCCGAAGAGCATTAGGCATGACCGATTCAGGTGGTGCAGACTGAATGATTCGATAGGCCGAACTTGCTGGCACGCTGGAGGTGGCAGAATGCCAAAGCTGTATACGCGACTGTGTTGGCTATGGCTAATTAGTGCGGTAGGTTGCTCGAGTTCCCGAGAGATCCACTCTTGGGATCGGGGACTCTGGTATCGAAGTGTCGCTGAGCACTCCGCCGATAAGCCTAACGCGCCAGTCGTCGCGACAGGCGATATTGAGCCCGGTGGTCGCGATCGGCAAATGCACACACCGCAGAAAGCACTTAGCCAGCGTGTTGCTGCTGCAAAAACCGCCGCCCAGTCCCCATCTGCATCCATCGCGGTCGAATCGGCGGTAGACACACCTAAGGCGACAGGACCGTTGATTCGTCCGGTGAATTTTGTCGACTACGGCAGTTCGCGCGGTGGGGCGCAGAAACTCAAAGACACTCCGCAACTCAAAGGTACTCCGCACCCCAAAGACACTCCGCGACGACTGACAATTGATGGCGTCGAGTATGAACTTCTGCCCTCCAGTTCAAAGTCAGCACCGGAAGAAAGCTACGGGCCGCCAGCACACAGCGTGGCATTTCAAGCTATCGCGGAAGTAGATTCTGAAGAGGAATCGATCACTTCGATGCAAACAATAGCACCGGAGGAGATCCTTCCGATCAATTTGCCAAGTGTGCTGGCGGCGATCGACGGCTCGCACCCCATTGTTGGAATCAGCCGGTGGAGGGTGCAACAAGCGTATGCGCAGCTCTCCCAAGCTCGAGCACTGTGGTTGCCTTCGATTCAAGCGGGATTGAGCTTTCATCGCCACGACGGGAACTATCAAGCTAGCAATGGGGACATTGTCGACGTTAATCGCAATTCGTTCCAGTACGGCTTGGGGGCTGGGGCAACCGGGGCGGGTACCACGATGCCAAGGCCTGGAATCGTCGCGCAGTTTCATCTCGCAGACGCAATCTTCCAACCCAAGCGTGCCCAGAAAGCAGCTTGGGCCCGCGGACACGCTGCCCGTGCGACACTCAACAAGCAGTTGCTCAGCGCAGCGAGCGCCTATATCGACTTGGTCGGCAAGCACCAGTCATTGGAAATTCGCACTGCCGCGCTTAACCGTCTCGAAGAGCTATCTCGGATTACTAACGACTATGCAGAAACGGGCCAAGGGCTAAAAGCCGATGCGGATCGGATGAGTACGGAACTTGCGTTGGCAGAGTCTCAGCAGGTCGCGGCACAGCAGCATATCGAAGAAGCGTCGGCTGTCCTAGCTCAGGCAATTTCGTTGGACTCCGAAGCGGCCCTTGTACCGATGGACCTCAACGCAGTACCTCTGAATCTAGGCGGCGACCAACCGACCGATGGCGGGACTCTAATCGCTACCGCTTTGGCTAGCCGTCCGGAATTGAAGGAATGTCAAACTCTGGTCGCAGCTGCATGTGAAGCCTACAAGCGAGAAAAGTACTCTGCGTGCGTCCCTAGCGTGTTGCTTGGGTTCTCAACCGGTGGTTTCGGTGGCGGACTTGGCAGCAACCTCGCGAACATTGACGACCGTTATGACTTTGACGCGATGTTGACTTGGCAAACACGCAACCTTGGCTTTGGGGAGCGAGCAGCCCGGCGGGAGAAATCGGCGCAAGTTCAACAAGCGAAATTCGAAAAGATCCGCGTCATGGACGACGTCGCTCGCCAGGTCCGTAGCGCGCTGGCCAAGAGCAAGAGCGCCTCGCGACAGATGCAAATTACCCAAGCTGCGATTTCTCGCGCGGAAGACTCGCACCGCCGCAACCTTGAACGCATCCGCGATGGTTTGGGATTGCCCTTAGAGGCTCTTCAGTCAATCAAAGCGCTGGAGGCGACGCAGGGTGCCTATTCGCAAGCGGTGTCAGAATACAATCTCGCTCAAATCGAGCTACAGTGGGCGATGGGTTTTCCCATTCAATAACACCGCAAACTGGTTTCCACCCAACCGATTTGCTTCGCGCTCTTACGCGGATGACGACACATCTTCTATCGGTGCTGGAAGCGGTTGCAACGCCAGCTGTGTTTGAAAGTTGAACGGCGGGTGCTCTGATAACCAAGCCATATATCGGGATACCTCGGAATAACTATTTTCTGGGTAGCTTTGGTGTGTTGCTCTTATCGCACTCTCAGATTTAGAAATCTTAGCGCGCTGAACGGAATCAATAGGTTACACTGGAGGTTTTGGCCGACGCAGAATTAGCGATTGGCGATCCATGTAGTGGCGACCACCAAATCGCCGGTACCGCTTGATTAATTCTCTGATAAGAATTTTGCAATGAGCTTTACCGCCGGGCTGCCCAAACGCATCCTGATCTCGACCGGATTTCTATGTTTGGTTGCTGTGGCGAGCAACCTTCCGCTCAGCTACAGCAATGCGTTAGAGGGCCTCCAACCGCACGAGGTGTTCTACGAGGAACTGGCGGAAGCCTGCGAGGAGCCGAACTATGCTTTCGCCGGATTTCCGCGGACTTACTATGCCAGTTCGGATGTCCCGGGGACACCAGTTGTGCGTCAGTTCTCAATTTCAGCCTTGGCCATTAACGTTGCGACTTGGGCGACATTGATTGCGTTGTTCTTCGTGTTCGAAAGTCGTTCCGCAAGAGCTGCGATGCAGGCGGCGGCAAGTGCCTCCATTTTTACGGATCCAGACAAAGCAGTTGGACCGGAAACCGAGGTGGCTGAAGCCACAGCCGGGCAGACAGCTGCTGAGCCTTTGGTCGAATTGTCGGGGGACACGGCGGTATCAGGGGAGACGGCTTTACCGGGGGAGGCTAAGACCACCAAACCGGAACTGCGCTCGCCTGAAGGGGCGACTGGGTCACCGGCATCTCGGCGGTTGGGGCTGATCGATTTGTTGGCGTTGGTGTCCCTGGCGGCTGTCGCAATGGTTTACTATCGCGGGCTAGAGGCTCGCTATCAGGCAACGCAGGATACGTTGCGCGTCGCGAGTGTGGGTGGCGAGTGTCACGTATCTGCGATGCTACCAGATATCTTCCAACCGGTTCTTCCAGCGGTTGTGAAACAGCGCTTTGCACAAATAAGCGCAGTACGGCTTGATAATCCAAAGTCAGACGTTCTGTCGAAAATCCTTGCGAGCAACCTTCTTCAGCGGCTGCGGATTGGAGGCGATATCGATGATGTGGCAATGCAACGGATTGGTCAGTTGCCGCTACTGAGAGATCTTCGCATCAGTGGAACTAAGCTTTCTGACGCCGATGTACTTGCACTGACGAGTGTGGCTCCGCAACTGCAGTCAATCAGTTTCATAAAGACAAATGTCACCTGGGGGGCGTTTGACGCGATGGGCCCAATGCCACGACTTAAGCATGTTAGCTTGGTTGGTACGAATTGTGACTACACGTCGCTTCAAGGCCAGCCATGGTTAGACCAGATCCAAACTCTCGCACTTCCGCACCCAGGCCCAGGCGGCGAAGAAAGCCTTGTTTTGACGCAGTTGCCCGAACTGCTTTGGCTGTCGATTTTCGAAGTCGATGAAACGATGAATCGGAGTGTAGTGAAGGTGGATGTGAGCGACTGTCCTCGGCTCAGGCGAATCAGCCTCGACCCGCTTCAGGTTTATGATGTTCGACTCCGGAACTTGCCGAATTGCAATCAGTTGGAATATATGGATGCTCAGCTGGACGAGCGTACAAGCAAGAATTTGCCGGGGCCGGGATGTTTGCCGATTCGTAACCTTGAGGTGGATTCCGTTCCTCTCTTGACGAGTCTTAATGTGGACGGCAACTTTCTCGAGTCGTATCAATTAAGCGGCTCACAGAATCTTACGTTTGGCATCGGCATCTACAAACGTGGCGAAGGTACTCCCTCGGAAGCAACATGGAACTCGATCCCTCTTAAGATTCGACAAGCATGGATTGATGATTTATCCAATTGTGAAGGTCCGGCCGTCGCCGATTTTTCTTACCTGCCATTGGAAGGAGTTGACTTCTCGTCTTTGGCTCGAAACACACAACTATCGACACTCGACCTGTCTGCCTCGAAAGCGGATCGATTGGATACCCTGCCAGCGATGCCACTGTCTCGCTTGGGCCTTCAGGAGATGGATGTCGCTCCTGGAGCGATGCAGCAAGTTGTGCAACGCTTGTCTCGTCGCGCCTCTATCGACGTCACGGCTCAAGCATTGACACATTTCCAGCTTGAGGATGCGCCGCATCTTCGTTCGCTCTTTCCAAATGACAACAAGACGTTTTTGACATCCTGCGAGTACGTGAGCCTTAAGAATCTGGGGCTGACCGGTGCGATCATCCTGCCGCGACCGGTGAAATCTCTGCATGTGGAGCAAATGAACTCACTAGAAGGATTGCATTTGTTCTTTCCGCTACCGCCAGATACACACATTTCCGGAATCGATCGTATCAAGTACCTGTCGCTGGGCGGGCGGCGCGTAACGGACGACATGTTCGATGTCATTTGCAATTCGCGTGAGGTTCAAGTTCTCAACTTGGCCCACACATCGATTTCTCGTGAGTCGCTGTTGAGGATCGGACAGTTTAAGCAGCTTACGCGCCTGATGCTTGTCGGTTGTGAGGTAGATGATGATGTTATGGAAGAGATCGCCCAACTACCAAATCTAGAGAAACTGTTCGTCGGGCAAACCGAAATTACACACAGCTCGCTCGCGCTCTTGAGCCAACTTCCCAGCCTCAAGATTCTGTCCGTTTCGGATACGCCGCTCGCAAAGTCTGATTTGAGTGAACTAGCGAATATGCCTCAATTGGAGAGTCTGGCGATTGGAGGCGCAACGCTGGACGAGTCGCTTGCGTCGACGATTCTGACACTCGGGAACCTACAATCGCTGGATCTTTCAGGTTCAGAGTTGACGTCTGAAGGGCTTAAGCTGTTAGCGAGCCGACCACCACCTAAGCTGCGGCGATGGATATTTCGCGATCTTGATCAGCCGAAACTTGACGCTGGATTGCTGCAACAACTACCGGGGATGGTCGATGTTACAAACTCAGTCATTCGAAACCAGGTGTTTGTCAGTGGTAATGCGTTTGATTCACGAGCCTTTCCCACCGACATGTTGCCACGCGAGCAAGCAGATTATTTCAGGGAGTACCGAATGCAAGTTGCTCTGAATTTCTTGCCCGAGGTCTTTGAGCCTGGGTTCCAGGTGCCCGAGTACCAAATACACGACAATGGGTATTCGCAGACGTTTACCTATGGTTCATCGTCTTATGGTATCTCAGGTAACACCGTGTTTCAGAACAGTGTAACTCCGAATATTGCAACCGAACCGGAGCCATGGGCTTGGTCGGTCATCTACTACCTTAGTGACATCGCCTACTACTACGGATTTTCAGCTGGCTATCAGGTGGAACCATCAACGCAGGAGATACCAAATGAATTGTTCTAAGGGCCTGCGGATTTCGCGAACGCGTGGTTTTGGAGTTTTATTGATTTTATTGGCTTGCACCGGATGTGATTCAATGCCGCTGAATGCGCCAACGTCACAATCTCCCGCGACAGGATTGGTTGACGAAGGACGTTCGAACAGTTGGTTGATTGACAAGAACAAGTTTGCGGTACCGAATCTACTGCAGTTGCCATACCTAGAGCAGATCGATAAAGACGAGTTTCTAAACAATCTTGCGAACTATGCCAATCGAACCTATCCCAAGGGGCAAACGGTCCAGGTAGCCCGTCCAGAAGGCATGGACGATGCCACGTACGCGATCTTGCAGAAGTTTGCAGATCCGTTTCGTCCTGCGAGGATCATTCTGGAAAAGCAAACAAGCAAGCCTACAACTCATGTGGCTGTTTCCAGTGGTGGGACTCATGTCTTGGTCGTTTCGGATGCTATCGAGATTATCTCACTGGACAATGCGCATGTTAAGAAACATGCGATACCGGTAAAGCGTGTTATCAAGGCATTTCTTAGCGCAGATGCTAGGCATGCGGTTGTTATAGGCGAAGATGAAATTGTTCGGTTCGATGTTTCGACTGGAGAAGTGATAGCGCGTTGGACGGCACCAAGTCCGCTCCTTGGTGGGGACTACACTTCGAGCGCTGACCGGCTTGTCGTGTGCCCGCGGGGAAGAGCGGTCACAGTGCTAGACGGAGAGTTGCAACTTGTCAGAGTTGTGAGCCAAATTAACTCTGTGAGACAGATTGCGATCAATTTTGGTGGCACGCACTTTTTGCCAGTCAACAAGTACTACTCGAAGATTCAAGCGATCGCTTCACCAGACTTAAGCAACATAACGTTTGGTGGTTCTAACGGCGTACCCGAGGAAGAGGAAGATGAGACGATTGGTTACGGGTTCGCGGCTTTTGCGAGACAGCATGGCTTCGTCTACCGCGGCAAGACACTTGAGATGATAGAGATCGGACAGTCGACGGGCAATGAAGCTCGCGTCCCTACGCCGCTTTCATTAAGCGCATTCGAAGACGACGGCCGTCCAATCGCGTTAGCCGTTTTTGGTATGCAGGTTGATGGTAGGAAAGTATATTTTGCAAGGGACTATGTCCCTGCCCAGCAGGAACGTGGTGCTCCCGTGATGCTTCCTCCCGCCAAGCCGAATTGTATCGACGTTTCGGCCGATGGAAGCGTAATCGCGCTTGGATATCAAGGTAGCGTGGCGATTATTGACCGGACTGTTCACCCATTTTCCGGACACAGAGGGGTGATGCGAAATGCTTACTTTTTGCTCATCGATGGGAAGATTGAACAACTTGATCTCTTTACGCGTGCGGTAACTGCGTTTCCAAGAACCTTTGACGGATGCACCGGGAGTGAGCTTTCCTGCAATATCGCACAGATGCTAGCCCGTTCGACTTCCTGGTACGGGAATGCAGAGAATGACGAGCTTCGAGATCTAACACAACAATGGTGGCGAATGGACAATCCATGTGCAAAGCTTCACGCTGTGTTGCACCGCTTTCCGTTACCGGATTCGAGTTCCTTCTACTATGGCAATCCCGATTCGGTACAGACCTACCTTGAATCCATGGAAAGAAGGTGGCCAGATTCGCTTGAGTTGGCATATGCACGTTACCGCCAGTCTATCGCTCAAGGGCAATTCAACCAAGCGGAAACACAGTCCTTGCTTGCCCAGATGACAACGCGGTACCCAATGTTCTTCCGGCCAATCGCAGACTACCTTTTGCACTTAAACGAGGCCCAAGATACACGATCGCTTGGTCGCGCATTGCCCGGCAAGGCAGCGACCATCTATCCACCGAAAATGCAAGATCTAGTGGCTGGTCGATTCTTGGTCGAAGGAGCCATCGCGGCTTCTAAGACAACTCTCTCCAATTTCCCTCCGGGCTATCGTTCCGGGCTGGAACAATTGGGCAGCGAGACGGTTCTCGATGGCTTGAGCGAGCAGATCGTGCGGACATATCTGGCTAGTGTGCTGAGTGACGATCAACTTGATTTGATATCGCAGACTTTAGTCCGCCGCGCCATCGAAGCGGGAGGGCTCGAAATTTACTCGGACCTGTACTGATGCCCATCCAGAACGTTGGTGAAGTAAGGATTATAGGAGCAGCTAGCCTTCCAGTTGGTGTTCGAGCAAGTTATCGTTTGGGACGATTGATAGTGGCGCGTGAATTCTCTCGGCTAAGTGAAACGCCTGGCTTAGAATGGTGGTAACCTGGTAGTTATCGCTTGTGCGGTACTGGCCAAGGCGTGCCCGGAAAATTCACCTCTGTATTGATTCATAACCCAATGCACTCGACAAATCTTCGTCTTCGCTTCCTGGTTTTTGCCTTTTGTTCGGTGGTTGGATTGGCGGCTCAATTCCGTCCGACGATCTGTTTTGCGGATGATTCTGAAGTTGACTTTGCGCGACAAATTCTGCCGATCCTCTCGGATAAGTGCTTCGTCTGCCACGGTCCTGATACCCGTGAGGAGGGGCTTGTTCGCCTGGACTCTTTTGAGCAGGCGACCGCAGATCTTGGGGGATACCAGGCAATCGATCCAGCTGCTCCCGATGCAAGTGAACTGCTTACAAGAATCAATTCAGCAGATGATCCGATGCCACCAGAGGACTTCTCAAAGTCGCTCACTGAAGAAGAGAAACGATTGCTAGAACGCTGGATTCAATCCGGCGGCAATTATGCCAAACACTGGGCATTCGTTGCTCCCGCTGTTCAGGCCGAGCATGAGGGGCTGGCGACTCGGACAGCCATCGATCAATTTGTATCGGAGGGGCTCGGCAAACAAGGCATTGAGTTTTCTGAAGAAGCTGAACCTGAAGTATTGGCTCGTCGCATCGCACTTGTCCTAACTGGTCTTCCCCCGAATCCGGGCGAAGTCGAACAACTCGCCGCCGAAATGGCGGACGATAACGGCCGAGATCAAGCACTGGAGCGATTTGTCGATCGACAGTTGGCCAGCCCTGCTTACGGTGAGCATCAGGCGCGATTTTGGTTGGACGCGGCGCGATATGGAGATACACATGGTTTACATCTAGATTCGCGCAGGGGGATATTCCCGTACCGAGATTGGGTCGTAAAAGCTTACAACGACAACTTGCCTATCGATGACTTCATCACATGGCAGCTTGCCGGCGATCTGATGCCGAATCCAACGCTTGAGCAACGCGTTGCGACTGGGTTCGTGCGTCTGAACCCAAGCACCAGTGAGGGTGGCGCCATCCCAGAAGAATTCCAAGCGAAATATAGCTTTGATCGAACCGAGAATTTGGGAACCGTTCTGCTGGGCATGTCACTCTCTTGCGCCAGATGCCACACGCACAAGTATGATCCCATCACCCAGCGTGAGTACTACTCGCTGTTTGCGTTCTTCAATAACACAGCTGAGCCACCGATGGACCGGAACAGCTATGAATATGGACCGACCGAAAAAGCGCCCAACGATCAGAAAAGCTGGCAAGATTGGTCAACTCGGTACGAAGCTAAGCAGACGCTCCTGGCAAGCGCACGGAATTATCTTCGAGAAAATACAAGCGGCGCCAATAATCACGCGGATCCCAATCCCGACTCGCTATTCGGGCAGGTGGCGTCAGGCAAAGCACCATTCGACAATTGGTCGGAGGCAGTCTACGCGCGACTGATTGAGGCTGCTGAAGAAGATGCGCGAAAGGAATACACGACGACTTTGGTTGCAAGAGAGCTAAAGGAACCTCGTGAGACCTTCCTGTTACATCGTGGCGAATACGACAAACCCGAGGGCGAGCCGCTGCGGCCAGACGTGCCATCCGTCATGGGTGAGTTTCCGGAGGGCGCACCGAGGAATCGATTGGGGCTCGCTGAGTGGCTGACATCACCGAAGCATCCATTAGTGTCCCGAGTGATTGCGAATCAGCTTTGGCAGCGGTTGTTTGGGTATGGTCTGGTTCGGACTCCGGAAGACTTTGGTGTCCAAGGACAGCAACCGACCCACCCGCGGCTGCTAGACTTTCTGGCGATCAGGTTGCAAGAAACGGGCTGGGATCAGAAGACGATGCTAAAGGAGATTGTGCTCAGTCGCACTTTTCGGCAATCGTCAGCGACTCGGTCTCAGCTCGATGATCCATACAATCGAATGCTCGCTCGCGGTCCGAGCTTTCGACTCGATGCAGAGGTCATCCGCGATATCGGTTTGTTCGCCAGTGAATTGCTGGATCCGACAATGGGTGGGGAAGGTGTGAAGCCATATCAGCCAGCGGGAATGTGGAAAGCGATGGCGCATCCAGCCAGCAACACGAAGGAATATGTTCGCGACAAGGGGCCGCGTTTGTACCGAAAGAGCTTGTACGTCTACTGGAAACGCACCAGCCCTCATCCGATGATGACGCTTTTCGACGCGCCATCGCGTGAATCGAGTTGTGTTCGACGCGAAGTCACGAATACGGCGCTTCAGTCACTCGCTATCTTGAACGAAACACAGCGGTTGGAAATGGCACGCAAGTTCGCTGAGCGACTGTTGGAGGCTCGCGACAACGATAGTGAGCGGATTTCGCTTGGATTCAAGCTGCTTGCAAGTCGCGTCCCTGAGGCCGAGGAGCTCTCGACGCTTTTGGATCTGCTTAGCAAAATGAAGCAGCGATTTTCTAGCGACGCGGATGCGGCCAAGCAGTTGCTTAGCTATGGAGATGCGGAGTTGGAGAAGAAATTGGATCCAACCGAATTGGCGTCGTGGACCGTGGTTGCGAACACACTTCTGGCAAGTGACCTGGCAATCCTGCTTTATTGATTATTTCTGACTACACCCCTAGGGCAAGTTACATTGGAAACGCGAACAATCACCTCTCCGTCGCAGAGCCGTCAGTTCTCGAACCGCTTCATAAATTTCATTTTTGTCGGCATCGCTGTTTCGTGCATTACAGCTCGGTGCAAAGCACAAACTGAGGCGGGGCCGCAGGTGGAAGCCGCAGCCGTATCGGAGTCAGTCAACGCGTCTGCCATCGTCGAAGAGTTTCGTGAAGCGGCGATCGAGAAGTGGTAAGAAGACATCGTGGCGCTCGAGCGGCTCGATGCGTCTGAGCAGTTGCCGGACGATGGGATCCTATTTATCGGCAGCTCGAGTGTGCGGCGCTGGTCCACCATTGAGCAGGACATGAAGCCTTGGCGAGCGATCAGGCGGGGGTACGGCGGCGCCAGGTTTACCGATTTGGCAACATTTGCAAAACGCTTGGTGGCCAATCATGACTATCAGGCGTTAGTGATATTCGTCGCCAATGACATCGCCGGGAGAGATTCAGACCGCACTCCGGCGGAAGTGTTGGAGCTGTTCAAGTACACCGTCGATCAAGTTCGCTCGATCCATCCTTCGCAGCCTATCTTCTACATTGAAATTACGCCCACCAGTTCACGGTTTGCAGCCTGGGACAAGATCAGTCAAAGCAATCAACTTATCCGCGAACAATGTGAGTCGGACGCCAAGCTGCATTTCATTCAAACCGCCCGAGCATTCATGAATGCGAGCGGCCGTCCCGACGATGCGCTGTTCGTCAAAGATCGACTGCACCTGAATGATGACGGCTATCAGTTATGGGCAAAGATCATCAAGATGCGTCTTGAAGGCGCGCTTGGAAAACCCTAGTGTCCGCGGATAACCGCCACAGATCAGCTGCTGGACGAAAAGGCGCTAAAAACCGTTTTCGCTAACGTTCGATCGGAGACGTCGATGGGCTTCTTCTACAGGCAGGTAAAGCAGATCGTCACGTGTGCGCCTTGGCAGTTTTTCGAAGCGATCCCTTAGCTCTTCGTCGTCCAGAACATCTTCCGACGTCATCTGTTCGAGCCACCAGAATAGAACGTCAACTCGGCGTTCGTCCTTTACCTCACGGAAGATCGCTCTCGCGTTGCCAGCCAGTTCGGGTTCGAGTTGATCGACAAGCTGTAAGATCTCCGGATTTCCCAGGTCCGAGCCAAGTCTATATGCGGCGTACTTAAGTGTCTCGTTCAGATAGTAGTCGACCCAGTCTTCAATCGCCCGACGATCAGCATCGGTAAGCTGGTAGCGATAGGCAAGTTCGCTATAGATCATCTCGCGTTGAAGATCGACGTCGCCTTCGTCAACCGCTTCTTGCATTCCAATTTCAAATCGCGAACTTGCTTCGGTCAATTGGTGGTAGCCGGAGATTGCAGCTACGTATCGCATTCGCTCGCCTCGCTCAATGCCCTCGAGCGTTTTGAAGTTATTTGCGGCACGCGTCAGACCTCCTTGATCGTTCCCGCGTTGCGCCCTTTGGAAGTCGCGGAGCATTGCAGCCAGCTCCTGTTGGTCTGCTTCGTCCAAGCTGTCGATCCATTGCCGACGTTCCGTGTTGTTCATTTCGAAAACTTGGCGGGGGCTAAGTTTTGGCGATTCGCGACGTTCTGGCTCACTGGCCCCGGCGTGTTTGTTTGACGACTGGTTTTGAGAGCGCTGACGAGTCCCGCCCCGATTTCGCTCGCCGCGGCCTGCGGAGATCCCAAGTTCGACCAGCTGGTCGATCGAGACAAGTAGGTCCATGAAGGCACGATCCGGAATGATCTGCAGCCGTTCTTTGGCAATAATCAATGGCAATTGGCTTAGAAGTTCTTCTTCCTGCCGCCAGGCACGGTACTTTCCAACCGCAATGCCAGATCCGGTGAGGAGGATGGCGCAGAAGATAAAGATGGGGACTTTGTAGGCGGCGAGCTTCTGCCATCGCGAACTGCTGCCATTGAGTTCGAGGGCGACCAATTCCAGCGTCGACTGTGCGACCGACGTTTTCGCTGGAACGTCAGGAAGCTCATCGAGCAGTTCCCAACTGGATTGAAGCTGCTGTAAACGGTGGCGAACACTTGTGTGCTCTGCTGCCGCAGCCTCGACAGATCGCATTTTGTCTTTGGGCAGCTCGCCGTCGAGGTATGAAACCAACAGCTCGTCAGCTAGATCGGATGCCTCTTGTGCCATCGGCCTAAATCCATTCGAAAAATCAATTCGCGATGTGCTTCGTCGGGTTCAAATCGACTGCTTGAGCCTGAGCCGTTTCGCCACGTTATGCGCTCGAGCAACTCGTTACGTTAGCCCTCACCGGATTCGCCAGGGAGTAGACCGCTGCTCAAATAGGGTTCTAGTAAAGTTTTTAAATTTACCCGTGCCCGGCTGAGCAACGACTTTACAGCCTGCACAGACAGCCCCATGGACTCCGCAATTTCTTGGTAGGACAAACCTTCAAATTTGCATAGCATCAGTGCCATTCGTTGGCGTTCATTCAGGGCTTCGATGGCCATGCGAACCATTTCTGCACGTTCGGCTTTGTCCATCCTGCGTACCGGCATTACACCTGTGGTTGCCATCGCCATTTGTTCTAGACCTACAGGGCCCATTTCATCATCTTCAGACCCGGAGGTTTGAAACTCTTTCCGACGCCGCCCATCCCGCAATGCGTTACTAGCAACATTGTGTGCAATGTGGAAAATCCAAGTTGAGAACTTGGCAGCGGGCTGATACCTCGCCCTAGCTCTCCAAACCCGAAGAAACACATCTTGGACCAAGTCCTCTGCCTGAGATTCCGAATTTACAACCTGTCGTAGTACTCGCCGCAGCCTCGGCTCGTACTTTACAAGTAATTCTTGGTAGGCAAGCGTGTCATCTTTTGCAACGCGCAGCATCAGCGCTACATCCGGATCGGTCTTTGCAGACGCTTTGCCGAGTTCGGAATAGTCGCTCACGTGCGGTTGCTCACTCCTGCGGTCTCATGCGCGGTTACAATTTAGTCATTTGATCGGATATATTGCTCGCGTCCAACCAAAGAACGAGACTGTCCTTGAGTTCTTCGAATCGTGGAACTTTCGATCATCTGCAGCGCTCAGAGTCGGAACTTACCAATCGCAGCTTATTCATCGTTGCGTATTTGGGCGACACCTACCGCGACGACCTAGTTGGGAAAGTACTCCAGTGCAGAGACATCCCCGGCAATCGGATCACTATTGTTGCCGAGAATCATCATGCGTAGAAGTTTATGTTGCCGCGAAGGTAGAAGCTATGGGGATCAGTGAACTAGATCCCATACTTTCGATGCTTATGTTGTACCCCTGTGGTAGAGTTTCGGCCGGTAAGACCACCAGGTAACGCCCCAGTGACCTTAACAGGTAACCCCCGTCTGGCTATCATGTTTCGGCCAAATTTGGTGGGCCATGTTAGGAACTTACAGCTCAGAATCTCGGAACTGCTTGGCTCTCGAAACATCTAGAATCTTAAAACTTCTAGAATCCTGAAGGCTGAGAAAATGCTGCTAGCCCACCAACGCGTCCATCAAGCCACCAGCTTTCCACTCCCCAGCCCCAATCTGTCCTCATGAAAGCTCTGGCCACCGTCGTTCGCGGCACCGCTTCGGAAAAGAAATATCAGTTAGATGCTAGCCAGCCCATCCGAATAGGTCGCGGCAATGGTTGTCAAATCTATTTGTCGGATCCGTTAAGTTCGCGCACGCACGCGATCATCAGTTATGAAGCCGGAAAATGGACGGCTTCGGATGCGGACAGCCGAAACGGTACTCAGGTTAACGGCACGAAGATAGGCACGGTGGAGTTATTCGACGGGGACCGGATTCAAATTGGTTCCACCGAATTACTTTTCGAGCTTCCCAACACGGACGAAGATACCGAACCCAGTGGCCAGACCCTGGTGCTGGAGGCACAAATCTCGCGCGAGGCATCAGGCGTCAGTGCGATGAGCCAGCTGTACTCGCAGAAACGCAGCCAAGACATGCTGGACCTCTACCAGCTAAGCACGCAGCTTTTGCGGTGCACGTCTCCGGCTGAGGTTGCCAGCACCGGCCTTGAAATGTTGCGTGTGCGAACGCAATCTACGGCGGTAGGATTTCTCTGGATTGACGACCAAGGCGAACTGCGACCGCAAGCGATTTTGCCCGAACAGATGGCCGATCGGATTCGACTAAGCAAGAAATTGACAGAACGGGTCAGTCGTGACGGTCGGGCGGTGTGGGTCAAGGACCGCTTGAGTTCTCCCGGCAACTCTCCGGGAAGTTCGACTAATTTTGCTGACGCGATTTGCGTTCCAATGCTCAGTGATTCAGCGGTGATGGGAGCGATCCATCTGTATAGGGATGAAGGAAAATTCGACCAGAGTCATTTTGAGTTCACGATTTCTGCCGCGAGCATTTTGGCTGCAGCCCTTGAGAGTAGTCGTGCCCAGGCGAGTTTGTCGGCCGAGCATAATCGTCTGGTCCAACGCTCGGCTGATTTTGATGAGTTGATTGGTGAATGCCCGGCGATGCGCAAATTGAAGGATCGCATCGGTAGAGTTTCGCGTGCAAGTGGTTGTGCACTGGTTCGCGGGGAGAGCGGTGTTGGTAAAGAGTTGGTCTCACGTGCTATCCATCGGCTAAGCCCGCGATGTGACCGCCCGCTGCTGTGCGTCAATTGCGCGGCTATTCCAGAGGAATTGATGGAAAGTCAATTGTTTGGGCACAAGAAAGGTGCATTTACGGGAGCTGACAAAGATCACCAAGGATGGTTTCAACAGGCGCACACTGGCACGCTGTTCCTGGACGAGGTCGGTGAGCTCAACCTAGAGGGCCAAGCCAAACTGCTGCGAATCTTGGAAGGCCACCCATTCATGCCGGTCGGTGATACCAAGGAAGTGACGGTGGATGTGCGTGTAATCGCAGCTACCAACCGCGACCTTCGAGAATACGTCCGCGAGAAGAAGTTCCGTGAGGATCTCTATTATCGGTTGAGCGTCTTTGAGCTGCAGGTGCCACCACTTCGAGAACGCGGGCAAGACATTGAAGTGTTAATGGATCACTTCCTAGCCCACTTCCGAATTCAACACGGTCGGCCCAATCTAAAGCTCTCGCCGGCGAGTCGGAAAATGATGCTTGCCTATCGTTGGCCGGGCAACGTTCGGCAGCTTCGCAACGTGATCGATTCGGCGGTTGTCTTGGCCGCAGGCAAAGAGATTCTGCCCAGCGATCTTTCGCTGCGTGACGTCGGGACAGATCAGCTGGATAGTCTTCGAATCGAAGTTTGGGAAGAACGTCTGATTCGAGAGGCGCTTCGCAGAACCGATAACAACATTAACGAAAGCGCAAAACTCCTCGGAGTAAGTCGCGCTACGCTCTATCGTAAGCTCGAACAATTCGGCATCGAACGCTAGCCGCATTCGCAGCTCAACTTCGACACTGGCGTCAAGCAGACAGCGCGATACCCCAGGCTCCGCAGATCAATGCGACGGCCAAAGCGGCAGCTGCGACTTGATAAGCAGGTTTTTTGGCGATATGGACTGGCAACCAGAATGCTGCAATTCCGATGGGAAGACCGACTAGCATTCCGGCTAAGTGTGCGCCGACGTCCGTGCGTTCATCCCCCAGCCCTAGCATTGAAAAGAGCACGAGTCCGGCAATGATTGGTTGCCAGTTTCTGAACCTGAACTTCCGCTCATTCCAGGATTCGATGGCAGCGTATCCCACTAGGATTCCAAGGGCGGCGAAGACGGCTGTCGACGCACCGATGGCAAGGTGGTCGCTTGCGCGCAACGACACGTTCAGAAGATTGCCTCCGATACCGCCCAACAGAATCGCCAACATGCCTAATCCGCCGCCCATCATGCGGCCAATGAGCAGACCAAACAACGAACCGAAAGCGAGATTACTGAGCAAGTGACCGGGGTCGGCGTGAAGCGTGAGTGCCGTCGCACTTCTCCACCACTGTCCGCCTTTCATTGCTACCGAATCAATGTGACCAGCGACCTGAAAATGTTCGCTGAATTCCTGTCCTAGCGTGCCAGCTTGCACGAACCAAGCCAGGATTAACGCGATAATGAACCCGACTACTCCTGCGACCGCACCGATGCCTTCAGGGTTGTTCGTCGCTTCTTGCGCTCGCGATGATTCCGCTGACTCGCGTTGTTCTTTCTCGTAGGCAAGTAGCTCTTGTCGAGCACGCGAATGGTCGGCTTCACCGACGATTATCTCCCAGATGCCATCACGAATTCGCTGGCGACACCGAATTCCAACAGCGGTCAGTACGAGCTTTGCCTCGGTAGCCTCGCGACGCGAATCGCCGCGCCAGACGACTTCGCGGCCGTTTACACCTTCAGATTCTTGAAAACCCACCGTAACGAATTCCACTGGACCGCTCCCTGGTTCTTACGAAACACCCAATTTGCACGAGGGTGTTCAACAACCGTCGCCATTTCTTACAGCTTATTCGATGCGAATCGCCTTTTCTTGGCTCCGCGTTTCCGCAGGTCGCGACCATTCCCTACAACCGGCAAACTCTCCGACGGGCACGCCAGTCGCGTGGTTTGTGACGGATTAACCGACGGTCGCTGGCAACAATCACAGCTTGCCGAGGTTCCCGGATATGCGTCGCGGCAACATCGGCGTTTCGTGAGCTGTGGTCGTAAGGTCCGTCTGTAAGAATCGCTAGGTGTGTTTTGTGCCTACAAAATAGACGGCAGCAAACGCACTTGCGAAGACAAGCGTTGACGCGACGTCGGCCGGTGTGAGGATCGCGGCAAGAGCCAGGCATCCTAAGCCGACCAGCCCCCAGCGATAATTCGGGCGACGCGATCGGTAGATGTAGAACGCTGTGAAAGAAGTCACCACAGCAACAGCTAATTCGAGAAAACCAATTCCAATCGACATGGCAAAGAGCCTCCAAAGAGTGAACAGTGGACTTGCTCGCCGATTGCCATCCGCCGACCCGTAAGCAAAAGCTGGGCCGCGAATTGGAAGCGATTCCCGTTGAGTGTACCGAATCCGAAGCGATTCGCAAATTGTATGTTCTAGGTTACGCAGTAGCGTTAATTGGCGTTGCGGCGGGGTCCCCAGCCCTGCGAGCTGGGCTAGGCAACTGGCTGGCCCGTTGGGCCGTATTTTGGAGATTTGCGGCGACGACAAATAGGTAGGCCCGGCTAGAGGTTTTTCGAATAGAGGCTTGCAAGCAGAGCTTGTTGTTCAGATGCTCTCGAACAGATGCTGTCGTTGAGAAGCTTTCAAACAGGGCCCTTTTAACAAGGCTTGCACCAAGGTCTGGCGTACTGATTGGGTGGTATAGCTGAAGTGGGCAGTTGTGGGTTATTTGTGTTCGAGATTCACGAGGAAATTTGCGGCTTCGAGGATGGGGTCGTCGAATTGGAGCCGGATGACGCCGGATTGCCGAAGCTCTTCGATGGCGGCGACGTGCTGATCAATCAGTTGCTGGCTGACGCGTCCTGTCTTGGATCTACTGTGAACAAAGGTCAGTACCAGCATACAGTAAATCACCAAGGGCAGAGCGGATAGAAGGACGCTGGACAGGAGCATTCCCGACTCTGGCTTTGGGAATTCGGTCAGAGTCACTCTTGAGCCCTGAGCAACTTGATAGGCGGCCTGCAAGTAGTCGCGGTAGATCACAACGATCGGCGCTGCCATCAAGGCCCAAAATAGAAGGCAGCCGACGATAGCGAGCAAAGATACCTGCCAGCGCGATACTGCGTTTCGACGCATCGAATCGTCGAAGATCTCGTGCGATCGGGTTTGAAGTTCATCAATTCCCAGCAGTTCGACTTGACTAGGCATCACGCCGCGAGCAACACTACCGCCGAGCTGGTTGACCTGGCGGTGAAACGCATCGCAAAGGGGTTGTAGGCGACTTTCAACTTGTTGTTGTGCTCGATTGCGGATTCCATCTTCCAGTTGAGCAGTAAAATCACGACCGGATCGAAAGTTCTTGGCAGCACCCGTCAACGCTCCAAAGAGACTTGGCAAACTTCCGCCCATCGCCAACATTACGCGATCCCAGACGCCTTGAGTCAAATTGAGCGTTGCCAGCACGGTGCGGTACGGAAACCACATCAGCGATGTATCAGATACGAGCCGGCTACGAAGTTGCATACGGACACCGGCTTGAAGGACGTCCTCGCTACCGAGCAGAGAGTCTAAAACCCGTGTAGGTAGACGCTGCGTTTCACTGTTTAGCTTTGCGACCGCGTGCCGCAGTTGAGGAGCTTCAGCCGCGATCGTTTTCGCAACTCGTGTTCGAAGCCGGACTGCAGCCGCCTGGGTTTGTTTTTGCAGGACATTCTGAATCTCGTATTCGCCAAGCGATAGCTCGCTTAGTCGATCCAATATCTCCTGGCGGCAGGCGGCACCTGATTGAGCTTCATCATCGGTGATTTCAAAGTCCGTGACAAAGACCGGAGGTAAGAACTGAGCCGATGGAGCGGCGATCTCCAGTTGTAGCTGCAATGCGGCGATATCTTCCTGGAAAGTGAGCGCGGTGGACGACGAGTCGCCACCGTGTTCGGAGGAAAATTCGCTGGGCTCCACGGACGTAACCACGGGAATGACGACGGAACCGTCGATTTGCCGTGCGATCTCAAGATTACTGGCGGCACGGATTTGATCGCGCGCAATGACAAGTAATTTGAT
>DNPC01000092.1 GCA_003501565.1 Planctomycetaceae bacterium
GCTTCACGATCGCGGCAACGAATTTTCGCCTGCATCGTGGATTCAGCACCTAGGCTCCCGTTTATCCGTTCGCGTTTGATCATCGTGGCTTCGTAGTCGACCACCGTATTCCGGAAATCCACTAGCAGTGCTTCTGCCATCTTGAGTAGCGGCTCAAGTGCATGTTCTGCACCGCTTTCCAGTGATTCGCCGCCGGTGCCGCTTTCTTGGGATTTAGTTCCAACGCCCAACGGCCCCGTGTGCGAAATCTGGCTTTCTACGTCACTGGGCGTATCGGGGGTAGGGCGTAGGAATGCAATATAGCCAGCCAACAAGGCCGCACAGATTGCTACGACGCCGATCAACAAACGAATATTCACGTTCTAAAATTTGGCTTTCAAATTCGGTCGTGACGGGATTTTGAGATCGGCCAAGAACTGAATCTGTTCCTGATCAACGAATGGACGCTGTTTGACTCGGAAGGACCCGTGTAATTGGTCGGCACCGGTTGCCTCAAGTATGCCGAGCGCATTAAAAGCTCGGACTCCACAGCCCGGCAGGATCTCAATACGGCCGGCAGCCTGACGGATCAGTTCTGCTAACTGTTGCTTGCCGGCATCAGCCGTCGGTTCGCCACCGGATGTCAGAATGCGATCGAACCCTATGTCAATTAGTGACTCCATCCCGGATGCTTGATCAGAAAGCTGATCAAAAGCACGATGCATCACTAATTCGAGCTCATGTCGATGCCCTTTGACCACTTCGGCGATATTCCGCAAGAATTCGCAGTCAATTGCGGAATCCCCAAGTGTTGCACCGACTGCGAAGCCATCGACATGGTCCAACATCGCCTCCGCATCCATTAGCATGGCCTGTTTGTCAGCGCTGCTGTACTGGAAACCGCAATTGTGCGGGCGGAGCATTGCGATGATCGGGACAGAGACTGCTGAGCGGACGGCACGACAGACTCCCAGACTCGGGGTCAATCCATCCTCCGAGAGCGCCGCATTGAGTTCGATGCGTTTTGCGCCGGCGACCTCAGCTGCGGCTGCAGCTTCGATCGTATCCACGCAGGTTTCGACCAGGCAATTCATCCGGTGCCACGACTGTAGAAGTACCATGTCCTTACGATCCGCAGTCGTAAGTCAACTCCGCAACCAGAGCGACTAGGTACTTACGAGTTACACAACCCGAAACCCAGAGTTTTACGAATGCGGACCGAAAGAACGATTTAGTCGACTTTCATTTCCTTCAGCATCTTTTCCATCGAATCAGCAAACTTAGTTACAACCTTCTCTGGCCCGGTTGCTTTGATGAACAGCAACTTACCATCCAACTCAACGATTGCGCCGAGCATACGATAGTTCGCGCGAATCTTGGGTGGTCGGCCTGCGAATGGTGGGGCACCCATTGTGTCTTTAAAGCTGCCCCGTAGATCTGCCCAGTGAACGGTTTTCTTGGACGCTACAAATTTAGTGACTTTAGATTTCTTTTCGTCCAATTTTTGGAACTGTCCCTTCCAACGTTGGATGTTCCCTTCAACCGAACCTCCCAGAACGCTGTAGGTGATTCGCGCGGTGGGCTCGCCTTCTTTTGCGCCTGCCGGAGCCGAAAACTCGTACTTAATCATTTGTGGGAAACGAGGAGTCTTCTTTTCCCACTCGGCGGGTGACATCATCGTCAATTTGTATTCCGGCAAGGAGATCTTTGTCGGCTTTCCGGACTTCTTCTTATCCTTAGCTGACTCATCCTTGACCTCGTTCTTATCTTTTTCGCCTGATTGCGTTGTCTTGTTGTCCTGGGCGTTTGAAACACCACCGACTACACAGCTGGCCAGCAGAGCCAAAGCGATTGAGCCTCGAATCCAAGAAAGTCGCATACGTACCATCCCTTCCGATATGTTCGTTATAGATCTGTCGAGTTGTGGCAGTTGATTGTCCCGGCGTTGTAGGCATCAAAGCTACGAAGCATATCGCCGCATTGCGTATATCTTTAGGCCGTTAAGTGCATGGTACAAGCTCCCACACTCCAGGTCGACCGCCTCGGCTGACTCAAGCAGCTCGCATATTCGCTCTAGGGACCGTTCGACCCAAGGTTCGGCCAGTTCATTGTCCGGCAGTGCCAATGCCAAGAACTCGAATACATGCCCAGCACTGGACAGCTCGACACTTAGATCGACTGATATCCCGGGGCCGTCAAAGTAGTTGGTGGACAACCGCCCATCGCCGGCGCGAAACTGTCGAGCGTTGGCAATGCACCGCTGGACCAACTGTTCAGCCGCCGCCCAAGTCTCAGAACCTGGCAATCCGGCTCGCTCACGAAGCCTTATCGCTCGAACGACGCCGGCCAAAGAGTGAGTTCCGCCGCAGGCCGCGGTTGTCAAATCGATGTTGATTTCTGCTGCCACGAGATCTTCGATCGAGTAGACGTTTCCGTCTTTCGCAATCCACTGTGTCTCTTCGGGCAGATAGTGGGTGAGGGCGATCAGAGTCCAGCCGTATTCGTCCAGATAGTTCTCGCTTACATCGTATTGAGCCTGCCGAGCCCAATCACGGACGGTCAGTTCTTGCTCGCCTACCTGCACCGGGGTGTCTGGCGGCAAGTTACACATGGCACAGATGGCAATCCATTGGTCAACGTGCCCCTGTCCAGAATAACTCCCCGGATCGAGCCGAGCCTTTATGCCGCGTCGTCCGCTGGTGGGGTGCACGTCTCCCAGCGACAGCTCGAACCCGTTAATCACACCACCACTGAAGGCGTATTCAAGTGCAGGGACCTCGCCACGATCAGGAGTATTGATCATCAAGTCTGGTCCGAATGCAACGACGCCGTGCAAAATTTGCCAAGCAGCATTCACGGTCGTATCCATGCTGCGGTGCTCCAACGCCGTTTCAAGTACGCCCAGAACACGCTGCTGGAGTGCATCGCTTGATGTCTTGGGTGATGTTTGGGGCGATGGCTCGCTCGTGGTACTGGGCTCCACCTCGTTAGCCGGTCCGACCGTTTGTTCAGAGGAGATCGTGCCACGGGCGGCGTCCATTGTTACAAGGCCGTCAGCCTCCGGGACGCAGCTGGCAAACATCAAAGTGGCAAGCGAAGCGATTGCGGCCAAAGCCTGTCGAAACTGGTTGGACTGCAAACGCGACGGCTGAGCTGCGCATCGCGGAGCGGGGTATTCTGACGTTCTAATGCGCTGGTCTCTGCCGTCGCTCTTGTCTTTGGCCATAACTAGAAAATCTCACCCCTAAGTGCCTGCGAACCCAGGTCACCATCTCAACACAGCTCCGGATCGACCACATTGTAGTCCAATCCAAAAATAATGAAGCGTTCTCTTGTTGCATGCTAATCCGCATTATGGAAGGAAACCGCAGCGTCAGTATCGCTACACAATCGCCTTGGAGCGATGACGGCAAAAGTAGCGGAGGATCCGCTTGGAAACCGGTTTGCGTAAGTTGCTGCGGGCAAGATTCAGGCTGACGCAGGCCAGTCGCTCAGTCTATAATGGACGACCCACCCCTAATGGCTTTCCAGGTCAACTTGCGCTCCATTCCCACCCAACGATTTTAGCCGTGGACATGTCGTACATGCTTCGGCGGTTCCGACACGCGGTGGTAGCCGCAAGCCTAACTCGCGAGCGCGCTTAGTGTTGGCGAGCTAAGCGCTCAAAGAGCCAAGCAACTGCAATGGTTACACTCATGAATGAAGTAATCCATCGCTTGACGACAGCGATCCTCGGGTCGGCAATATGCTTGTCTGCGAATCAGATTGTTGGGCAAGAAAACCAGTCAGAGTCGACCGAATCACAAAACCTTGTTGCCAATCCGCAACCGAAAGATGGCTTAAGTGAGAACAACTCATCGGCAGGAGGTCTTCCAAGCCAGCAGTTCTCCGCCGAAGACATAGAATTCTTCGAGTCTAAGATCCGTCCCGTCCTAGTCGAGAGCTGCATCGATTGCCACAGTCACGAAACTGAGCTAAGTGGTGGACTTTCGCTCGACAGCCGATCTGCACTTTTAGATGGTGGCGATTCGGGGCCAGCAATCCGCTTCGAAGATTCGAACACAAGCTTACTACTAAAAGCCATATCCTACGCAGATCCGAATCTGCAAATGCCGCCCGACGAGCGGCTTTCCGAGTCGGTCGTTCGAGATTTCGAAAAGTGGATTGCCAAAGGCCTGCCAGATCCACGCAAACACGCCGGTGTTCAATCAGAGCCGTCAGGCGGCCTGAGCGTACAAAGAGCCAGTGAGCACTGGGCTTACCGCAAACGTATTACAAATTTCGAGCATCATTCCGTTGATGAATTCATCGACGCGCGTCTCGCTGAATCGGAGCTAGATGCGTCCCCGCCTGTTGCTGACGTCCATTTGGTTAGGCGACTTTATTTCGATTTGCTCGGTTTGCCTCCAACTTCACAGCAGGTGGAAGAGTTCGTGCATAGCGACGCGCCGGATAAAGTCATGCGGCTGGTCGAATCGCTGTTGGCCCAACCAGCTTATGGTGAAAAGTTCGCACGTCACTGGATGGACGTTGCTCGGTATGCGGAAAGTATCACGCTTAGGGGCTTTGTATTGCCCAACGCGTGGCGTTATCGCAATTATCTGATCGATGCATACAACAAAGATCAACCATTCGACAACATGATCGAGCAGCAGGTTGCTGGTGACCTGCTGGCGCACAAACCGCTCACCGGATTGCAAGAACCATCCAACGATAGCTTGAAGACAGCTCAGGCAAATCTCGTGGCTACAACCTTCCTGGTGATGGGGAACACTAACCTGGAACAGCAGGACAAAACTCAGCTCGAGATGGACTACATCGATGAACAGCTGGAGGTCGTCGGGCGTGCATTCCTTGGACAGACGATTGGCTGTGCGCGTTGCCATGACCACAAATTTGATCCCATCCCAACGCGCGACTACTACGCGCTTGCTGGCATATTCCGTTCAATGGTTGCAATTGAGCACGATAATGTTTCCAAATGGCGCGACCTTCCATTGCCGCTGACGCCTGAACAAGAGGCTGAGTACAAGAACGCTGAACGCGAAATCGAATCGCTAAACGTCGAACTGAAAGCGAGACAGAAACAGCTAGGCGACATGGAGTTGCCCAAGAGCGCCCCGCTTTCCTCGCTGGCCGGGCATGTGGTTGACGACTCTGAGGCCGAATATGTTGGCAAATGGAAGTCCAGCACACATTCACCGCGTTATGTCGGTGATGGCTACCAGGTCTACGATCCTGCACTTAAGGTCGAAAGTTCTGCGACTTTCCAAGCCAGAAGTCTCCCGCCCGGTGAGTATGACGTTCGCATGTCATACTCGTCGGGAAATGGGCGGGCTACGAAGGTTAAAGTCGCTGTCTTTAGCGCTGACGGAGAGAAGACCACGTTTGTAAATCAACGCTCCGTGCCAGCAGAAGAACGACTATGGCACTCGTTGGGAACCTACCGGTTCGAGGAAGACGGTCAGGCCTATGTGATGGTTCACACAGACGCAGCTGATGGCTATGTCATTGTCGACGCCGTGCAGTTCCTACCAGCCGGTGAACAGCTGAAAGATTCTGCTGAGCAAGGCAAGAGAGTTGACTATGCGGCAGAACAGGACCAGCTGAAGATTGAAATCGATCGTCTTAAGAATCGACTATCCAAGCTGCAGAAAATTGCAAATAGCCGTCCGCGATACATGTCGTTTTCTGAAGACAAACCGCCCCAAGACATCCCGATCCACGTCCGCGGTAACGTTCACAACCTGACTGAGATCGTTCCACGCGGTGTGCTAACAGCGTTTGGCAGCCAACCCGAAATTCCCAAGGCCTCCAGTGGTCGACTTGAATTCGCGAAATGGCTTTCAGACGATTCGAATCCACTGACGGCCAGAGTTTACGCCAATCGTGTTTGGAGCTGGCTGATGGGCGAGGGCATTGTCGCGTCAGAAAACAATTTTGGTACGACTGGCTTTGCTCCTACGCACCCAGAGCTTCTTGACTGGCTTTCGAATGAACTGGTGCGCAGCGATTGGTCGACCAAACACTTGGTACGCCTGATTGTCACCAGCAACGCATACCAGCGAAGCGTCTTGCCTCCAAGCAGCAAACACCGACTCAAAGACCCAAACAACGCGTTATATTGGAATGGAAACTTGCGTCGCCTTTCTTCGGAAGCGATTCGTGATGCGATGCTGGCGGTTAGTGGTGAACTTGCACCAGCGCCGCAGGGCGCTACTCTGAGATCTGGTGTTAAGGCGGATTACAACTATCAGCACCAAGGATTGTACCGTGCCGTTTATCAGCCTGTACTTCGCAATTCGTTACCGGAGCTTTTTGAATCATTTGACTTCGCGGACCCCAGTGCCTCGGTTGGACAACGTTCGCGGAGTACTGTGGCAACTCAGGCCTTGGCGCTATCGAACCATCCTTGGGTAATTGAGCGTGCGACGGCGGCAGCTAAGCGCCTGTGGCAACTGGCGTCGGAACAAAATCCGGCAGATGGCAATAAGACAACCAAGGGCGCTACTCCCGAGGCAGCAGCTTTGGTAGACCTCGCCTATCGCAGTTGCCTCGGACGTCCGCCTTCCCATCAAGAACAACAAGTAGCGATCAGGTTCTTAGATGCCGGGCAAAACACGGAGAGAGGTACGCGGTATGCCACCTTGCTACACAGTCTCATGGCATCCATCGACTTCCGTTATTTGCGTTGAAAACTGATAGCGGCCAGCGATTCAGAACTAGTTCATTTTCGTCGGGATACGACTGATGACATTTGATCGAAGATCCTTTTTGCAAGCCAGTGCAACCGGAATGGGTGCCTGCGGATTTGGTAGCCTTGCCTCGACCGCATTGTTTTCCAAGCAAGCGAATGCAGAGGAGGCGCTTCATCACACGCCGCGGGCAAAGCGCGTAATATTTCTGTTCATGCAAGGGGGTGTTAGCCAAGTCGACTCGTTTGACTACAAGCCAATCCTGGCGAAACGAGATGGCGAAACGATCGCATTCGATGACGCACGTACGCTCGCGAAGACTGGTATGCTCGCAAGTGAGCACCGGCTGATGAAATCCCCCTGGAAGTTCAACAAATACGGGGAGAGTGGGCGTTATGTATCGGACTTGTTCCCTGAAATGGCCGGTCAGGTTGACGATATGTGCATGCTCCATGGCATGCACACAGAGGGAGTCGCACACGGCCCCGCCACGCTATTCTTGCACTGCGGCGCATTCAATTTCGTACGGCCAAGCGTTGGATCTTGGGTTTTGTATGGCCTGGGTCGTGAGAATGAGGACTTGCCTGGTTTCGTTACGATTGCCCCCTCAATCGGCAATGGCGGCCCACGCAACTATGGTGCGGCGTTTCTCCCAGCGAAGTTTCAGGGCACCCGAATCGGATCTCCAGGCTCGAGCGCATTGAGTCTCAAAAGTCTGACTCGCGACGACATTCCCGCGGAAGCACAACTAAGGCAACGCGAGCTTCTACGGTCTCTAAATGCTGCTCAATTAGACTCCCGGGCATTCGTTAGTAGTGAGCTGGACGCCGCAATGAGGTCGTATGATCTGGCGGGAAGAATGCAGGCGACTGCACCCGAGCTGATGGACTTAAGCACCGAAAGTCAACACACGTTGGCTTCCTACGGAATCGACAATCCAAAGACCGAGAATTACGGTCGTCGCTGCTTGCTCGCACGACGATTGGCTGAGGCTGGCGTCCGCTTTATTCAAGTAAACTATGGCGACAACTCAGCGAATCCTGCCTGGGATCAGCATTCGAATTTACCTAAACACGCCGATCATGCTTTAGCGGTGGACAAACCGATTGCCGGGTTGCTCGCTGATTTGAAGCAACGCGGGTTGCTGGAGGATACGATTGTGTGGTGGGGCGGCGAATTCGGTCGAACGCCCTACGCTCAGGCGAATGGAACTGGAAGAGACCACAACCCGGGTGGATTCACGGTCTGGCTGGCCGGAGGTGGATTTAAGCCGGGCATGTCTCATGGTCGAACTGATGAATTCGGCTTTCAGGGCGTTTCCGGCAAGGTTCACATGCATGACCTGCACGCAACCATCCTCCACCAACTCGGTCTCGATCACGAACGGCTCACATTCCGCCACGCCGGTCGCGACTTCCGATTGACGGATGTTCACGGCAGAGTGGTTTCTGAGGTGCTAAGCTAGCACGCTTTCAGTGTAGCCCCGGCTTTGGCAAGGTAGACGTTGCATGACTGCTCAGCGGCAGGCGGGCTCGGTCGAAAGTGCGACAGACTATCACGATGATCTAGCGCGATGGCTGCAAACGCACCCAACACGCCAGACAATCTAGCGAACTTTTACGTCCCGATTAATCACAAAGGAGATTCACCGATGAAGCTTGTGTTAAGTATTGCTCTTTGTTTTACTTTGCTGCTCAGCAACCAACTACACGCCCAGGAAGACGGTTTTGTGTCGTTGTTTGATGGCAAGACCTTGACTGGATGGGATGGGAACGAAAAGTACTGGCGTGTCGAAGACGGGGTCCTTATTGGCCAAACAACTCCAGATGTTACGACCAAGAAGAACACATTTCTCATCTACAAGGATAAAGAGTTCTCCGATTTCGATCTTCGTTTTTCTTACAAAGTCGATGGTGGGAATTCTGGCATTCAATACCGCAGCGAATTGATTGGCGACTGGTTCGTAAAAGGTATGCAGGCAGACTTTGAAGACAAGATACACAAAGGGAAGGACTCGTTTTCGGGGATGTACTTTGAAGAAAATGGACGGATGTTCATGGGCCAACGTGGCGATGCTGTGATCGTTCGGACCGGCAAAGAAAACCCCGCCAAGAAGCCGGAGGTCGAACTTATCGGTTCCGTCGGCGACCGCGAAGAGCTAGAGAAGGTCATTAAACGTGACGATTGGAACGACTACCGCATTGTTGCACGGGGCCCAATGTCGATGCACATTATCAACGGGCGCGTCATGTCCATAGGTATCGATGAAGACAAAACGAATCACCGAAGCGCTGGAATCATCGCTTGGCAACTGCATGCCGGTCCTCCTCTGAAGATTCAGATGAAGGACATTCGGATTAAAGAGCTTAAGTAGCTACACCGGAATTCTACTGCTGAGATGCAGCGAACAAACTCCGGCGTTACGGCCGCATGGCGACGGTCTCTTCAAGTTGCTCGCCCGTGTGGCTTTTGATTACTTAGTCAGTTCGCTGACACCTTCAATGACGTCAGCGTTCTTGAACCCTACGCCGAACTTGGCATCAGCTTCGGTGATGGCGTCAGGCTTTCGGTCGTTCAGCAAGAGGACGGGGGAGTCCTCGAGTCGTTTATCGCGGTCGAGATATAGTTTCAGCTGTACGCGCGACGGCTTTAAGTCAGTCCCCTCCGAACTCAGCAACGCGCGTTGGTCGGACGAGGCCAAGACGAATAGGGAGCCGTTGACTATCTTGCGCGGCGTGACGACAGCCTGTGTAAATGCGGCTGGCGTATCGCTCCATTCGTTGGAGTCTGGATTCCAACGATGAACGAATATCTGCACCTTTTCAAAACTCGGCCAATCCTCAGGGAGACCTTTGATGCGGATGACATGCTGCGTTGGATACCAATTGTCTCGTGGTAGCTGATCTTCAGATCCGTATTCATTGGTGATTGACTTTGCATAGTCTTCCAGCCACATCATCCAAGCTTTGTAGGATTGGTCGCCCTTGTGCATTTTGATCCCACCCATGTGCGATACCGGAACGATGGAAGAAGGTTGTTCCAGTTCTCCTGAGGCGGTCTTGGGCGGTAGTTTGGCGGTTGGTTTCAATACCAGCAGGCTCTCGCGAGGCTCGGCAATATTGATCAGCGGCAACTGATCTTCTCGGAGCTTGCGGCTATCGGTTATCAGTGTCCGCATCGTTTCCCGTGGTGTCGCTTTAAAGATGTTCATCCGAGCACCATACTTCTTGACGAAATCACGGTGTCGCTCGATTGGCTTTTTGTGCATCGGATTATCGACATTGAGTTCCGCCGGTGTATGACACGGAAAACACCGCATCCGCTGCGACCAAACATTGCGAATGAAGGAGTCCAGTACCCGGTCTTTCCGCGAATGACGGATGACCGCATTGGAGACGGCGGGGCCGGCGCTGGGGCTTTTGGGCGGTTCCCTGGCCAAGAGCTCTTCATCGGAACAGCATGCTTTGATCCAGGCTGCAAACGCCTCAAATTCAGCTTTGCGATTTTTTGCGTGTATCCGCCGCGACAACGCATCGGGATCGGAATCGCCCATCGCGATCAGGTGAAGTATCTTCGATTCACTAGGGCTGTCTGTGTTAATCATCCCCTGCGCTCGCAGCGACAGAAACGTATCGACACTTGATGGCAGAATGTAGTCTTTCAAATCGACTGCTGATAAGTGGCACTGAACACAACTTGATGGATCGGGCGAATCGAAGATCGGCTTTATTCGGGACGCGAAAACAGATTCCGGCGAAGTGTCCTCTGCAAGCACCGTCGGGCAGACAGCCAGTCCGGCAACAGCGATGCGTATTAAGTACCAGCAATTCATGTCCGGAGCTCCGTATACCTTGTTATGCCTCGTCACCGTATCACTCAATTCACTGAATTGCAATGCATTGCACCCGTGCTATCCGCTCGGCCAAGTGGATAGTTGCTTTGATTGCGATGCTAGACTTCACGAATTGACGCCGTCCAAAATACGAGGCCGCCGACAATGATTAACACAGCAGCTATCGTGAATCCAAGTAGCTTACCACGAAACTCTGACTTCATGGACGCGGCGGCACACAGTATGCCTACAAGGACAACCCACGCACCGATCAAACTACCGATGGCTCCGCGGAAGCCGTTTACCCGCCAACCAGGAGACGCAACAGCGACGATAGTCGTGAGAACAAAAATTGCGGACAGTGACCAGCGATTCAGCGACCGATAGGGGAAGTGCCGTTGTTGGAATTCGTTTTCAAAGTTGAATACATCATTGAACTGTTCGCGATGTTCCTGTGCGATGGGCGACACAAGTCCGGCATCAATCAGAGCGAACGTGATGTCACCAATTTCACGAGTCGATTTAATACCCCAGGTATTCAGATGTGATTTTGCATCCTGCCCCCAGTGATGAAATGCGATGTCGTGCACACACCAACACAGATGGGCTGGTGTACAAGTTTCACCACGTCTTTCAATGACGCTGACGCAGTGCCAAACCATTTGAACCGCCTGCGTTGACACGTCTGCATTTCTTGCGACGTTGATCAGAGCAGTCTCATAATCCACTGGCGTGTCCACCTTCAAGGCTCAGAAGTGGCTGCGCATTGTCCAGAGATGACTTTTCAATGCCGTCTTGTTGTAGCACAATCGCGCTCAATCGACATGTCGGAAGTCATTAGACGCATTCAACGCATTTGGCCGAATGCTGGCCATAAATCACGCTTGGGCCGGTTCGTCCGCTGCATTGCTCAAGGTCTTAGCGAACCGGAATTCGCGTCCTTGATTGAGAAGGTAGATGACCAAACCGATTCCGCAAATTGCAACGGTGATCAGACGATACACCGTCGCGACCAATAGGCCCGAGAACTGTTCGGGCAGATCAGGTAATTGCTTAAACAGACCGGCCAATGCACCTTCTTGAAGACCAATTCCGCCTGGGGCGAGCGGCAAAGCTCCAGCTGCCATACCCGGTGGAACCACCATCAGGTGTTGTGCCAGTGTCGGTTGTTGCCGATAAACCCCAACTGAAATCAGATACACGGTGAACGCCAGTAGTGTGTGTACACAAACGGACATTCCAATTAGAAGAAATAACGTCTGAGGAGAACTACGCAACTGGCGAACGGCTCGAGCC
>DNPC01000503.1 GCA_003501565.1 Planctomycetaceae bacterium
AAATCATCTGCCATGATCAGGATAATGTTAGGCCGCTCCGCCGCACTTAAGCTCTCCGCCCTTGAGGAAAGCAGTGCCCAACCAAACGAAGCGAAGCACAGGAGAATAATGCGAATTTTGGACATAGTGACGAATTCCGACTGTGAAGGACCAAACGTGTCACGCAGTTTGCGATCCTAGATTGTAGCCACAGTACTCGAGCAAAGGGCGCCACATGCGACCGGGACGGTGTCGACTTCTCCGGTCTTCACATCTTCTCGGCTCTTTGCAGTGCCCTTTGCACTGCCCGGCCCTTTGCTCTGAGTGCTTCCTTCACATTCGCTCGACACTCTTAAATCCATTTAGGTCCACACGATGCCAGCCAAGCTCATCACAACTGCAATGAAATGCCCTGACGATCTGGTTGTTTGCCTAGAGTACATCGATTCAAAAGGCGTTAAGACTCGACGCGTCGTTAGCCCGATTCGATTCGTTAGCGGCACGTCTTTTCTAGGTCTCTGCTTGAGCCGTTGTGAACCGCGCCGCTTTCAGCTCGATCGCTGTAGCAACCTTCGCTTGGCCAGAGCCGCCGACTTTGTCATGCCAGTCGAGATCACCACGCTCGGCTCCCAAGAGGCTCCTTTGGCTGCCGCGTCATAAAGTTCCTCAGTTTTGCCAAGGATTCTTGGCGAGGGGCTAGGCAGGCTGCCCTTCTTCCTTGGCAGCTTTGCCACTTTTGACTTCTTCTCCGCCATTTCGGCGGCCCGCATAATTTCTGACCCGCACGACGCAAGCAATGCTAGCAAGAGCAGCTGCTAGTGCGCCAGCGGTCCGCGTTGACGGCAACTACCGCCCGCATGAACACCTCTGCGCTCGCCACGCCGCCAAATCCGAAGATCGTACTTCTGCCGCATACCAACCGACGCCTACAGAGATTGCCTAATCGGGATATATTGAGTGCATTCGTTGAGATAAACGGCACGACATTACGAGAATGTCCAACCGACAAACTCGAGCCCTTCGTTAACGCTTCGGTGTGAGGCGCATCGGGAACTGCTTGTAGCAGAATTCGAATCGCGCTCCGGCTACTTGACCGTTCACCAGAAAACTCGGTGGTAGTGTTTACCATCCCGGTTCTGGCACAACGTCAACAGCCCCACAGCCTCGAGCTACGAAGGATTCATCGAAGCATGCTCATGCGCCACCCGCATCCTGAGTTACAATTTGGATATAAGCTTCCCTATGGAGCGGTTGTCAACGACCGCGGTGTCCAGTTTGTTGTTTTCAGCCGCAGCGCCACGCAGATGCGCGTTCTGCTATACGATCACGAAGATGATCGTGAGCCGGCAGAAATCATCGAATTTGATCGTGATACCGACCGCTGGGGCGATGTCTGGAGTGTTTTTGTACCAGGTCTCAACGCTGGTCAGCTGTATCATTTCCAGTGCAACGGTCCGTATGATCCCGAATCGGGCCAGTGGTTCGACGGCAATGCTCGCTTGATCGATCCCTATGCCAAAGCCCTGACAGGCTGTTTCCAAAAAAGCACCGATGGAATTATTCGGCCGCCGAAATGTGTAGTGGTCGATGACTACTTTGATTGGGAAGGCGACCGACACCTCAGGCGTCCTCTGAGCGAAACGATCATCTACGAAACCCACGTACGCGGATTTACAAATAGTCGCACCGCCAAAGTAAAGAACCCAGGGACATACCTAGGCCTGATTGAGAAGATCCCATATTTGCAGGATCTTGGTATCACTGCTGTTGAGCTTATGCCCGTTCATGAATTTCCAATCATGGATATTCACGGCAACGCTCCCGAGCGTCCCAATTACTGGGGTTACGACCCGATGGCGTTTTTCGCGCCACACCGCGGTTACTCTTCGGACAAGACGCCCGGCGGGCAAGTCAACGAGTTCAAGCAGATGGTCAAAGCGTTGCACCAGGCTGGCATTGAAGTCATCCTGGACGTCGTATTTAACCACACCTGCGAAGGAAACGAACACGGCCCGGTCCTTTCCTTCAAAGGGCTTGAGAACCAGGTCTACTACATCCTCAACAGTGGTGGCAGCCATTACAGCAATTACTCAGGTTGCGGCAATACGTTCAACGGCAACCACCCGATCTGTCGTGAGCTGATTTTCCACTGTCTGCGGCACTGGGTGCACAACTATCACGTCGACGGTTTCCGCTTCGATTTGGCCAGCATTCTCTCTCGCGACCGTTATGGCAATCTAATGCCCAACCCACCAATGGTTGAGATGATTGCTGAAGACCCAATGCTAGCCGATACAAAGATCATCGCCGAAGCGTGGGATGCGGCTGGAGCCTATCAGGTTGGTTCGTTTGGCGATCTGCGATGGGCCGAATGGAACGGCCGCTATCGCGACGACGTACGCAAGTACTGGCGAGGAGACGATGGGCTGATTGGCCCGATGGCGACACGTCTAGCTGGCTCTTCCGACCTATACGAGCATGCCGGACGGGCACCGTATTGCAGCATCAACTTCATCACCAGCCACGACGGATTCACCCTAAACGATCTCGTAAGCTACAAAGACAAACACAACGAGGCGAATGGCGAAGGCAACCGTGACGGCGATAACAACAACGAGAGTGACAATTATGGTGTTGAAGGCCCGACGCGGCGAAAACCAATCGAGAAGCTGCGGCTGAGACAAATCAAGAACATGATGTCTACGCTATTGCTTAGCCAGGGCGTTCCGATGCTAGTGATGGGCGACGAAATACGTCGGACCCAAAAGGGCAACAACAATGCCTACTGCCAAGATAACGAGATATCTTGGCTAGATTGGAGATTCGTCAAACGCCACGAGGGTCTTCGAGAGTTTGTCAAAGGCTTGATAGCGATCCGCAAAAGCCAACCTACGCTCATGCGGACTCGCTTCCTGACAGGTAGGCCGTTCGATTCACGCGGTGTGGCCGACGTGAACTGGTTTAACCACTTGGGATTAACATTCAACTGGGAAAATCCCAGCGGTGGCCTCGTTTGTTGGCTGCCAGCGCCTGCGGTTGCCGATGACCCAGAGGGTGAAGGCCGTGACCTGCTACTTTTATTCAACGGCACAGGTGACAAGCTTACGTTCAATCTCCCCGATCAGATTCGGGGGCTCCGCTGGACGAAGCTGTTAGACACCGATGCGGAAACTGGAAAAGACATCTTCCCGAACCTTGACGGTCCACCGGCACCTGCCAATCGACGTGTTGACGTCATATATCGCAGTATGCAAGCCTACGTTGCCGACAAGATCGAAAGATAGACGGCGGATGACGCAATCGAAATAATGAATCCGGGCCCAAGCAATTGGGCCCGTTTTCGTTTCGTACGTGCTAGCGCAATGAGAATTGTTGCCCGGACAGTAAGTATCCGGAAAGTAGGTATCCGAACAGTAAGAAACGGTACAGCCTAAAGCGTCAACTCGTCAGGCAAAGTCGCCAGGCCATTTAATGGTTATGGCCGATCACGCGTCCGGAATCATCAATCTTGTACAGTGAACCATCGACCGGACAACGCAACTGACCTTCAGGAAAATGCTCCGGTGAAGCGAATACGTCCGATAAGTCACCTTGCGGCCAAACACCCTTTGAGCGTTTCCAAAGGGCGGATTGGACTTCGATGACCTCACGATTCACGCTGCAAGCCCGCTCTTTAGCGATGCCTCCACCGGTCGAAACGCGAGGTGCAACAACGGTCACAAGTACGGCTAGAATAGTCACGCAGGCCAGTAACTCAAGCAGGCTGAGGCCTCGACGAGGATGTGTGTTTTTCACTAGCTTGTTTTTCCAATCATATCGAACATTGGCAAGTAGACAGCCAGCAAGATGCCTCCGATCACGACAGCCAATCCGGCAGTCAGGATTGGTTCAATGGAGCCCAGCATCGCTGATGTAGTCTTTTCAACGTCTTCGCGAAGGTGGTTGCGAATCTCGGCAGTCACTTCGACCAGACGGCCTGTCCTTTCGCCGACGACGACCAGTTGCTTTACGACC
>DNPC01000893.1 GCA_003501565.1 Planctomycetaceae bacterium
TTTGCGTGGTGCCAGCCGAGCAAGTTTTGCTAAGCCTTGTCGACGCGTCGTCCTATGCTGCCAAGCCATTTTCGTGTTTCGTTTTGCGTCGCTTTAATCCTCAGTGCGGTGACGGGTTCGGTCGCGGCGGCCCAAATCCCGCAGGATTCGGTGCGCTTTGTTTCGGTTGCTCGCACTGCTCACACCAGAGTTCTACCTAGCGGTATTGCGGTCTTGAGTGCCAAAGTTGCCAACGCTGGCAGCGCCTCTGTTGAAGGCACGATCATCGCTCGCGTGGATGGGGCCAGCACGCAAGAGAGCGCTCGGCGCGTTGTTATTCGACCGGCGACGCAGCTGGAGGTGCCCATCCCTGTCCAGTTGCCTGGATCAATTGCCAGTAGTGAGAGTGTCGAAGTGGAATTCTCGATGCTGGTTAAGGATGGCGATGACCAAGTGCAGCTAACGCTCAACGGTGCTCCGGTACGACATACGGCGAAGCTCACCGTTGGTGCAAAGCCTTCCTTGGCCGGATTGGCAATAGAACCGGAAGATCCACCGGAGCCCGCGTGGTATTGGCCCAAACAGCCTGCGTATAGCTCCTATGAATTCGCGACTGCTAGCCGGATTGACTCTGGCAATGATCGTCTAACGGCAAGCTATGAAGGGCAACCAATACCGCTTGATCAAGAGGAGCTCCGAAGTATCGACGTGTTGATCGTTGCCGAAGAAAGTACCTTGCATGACGCTTCGACGCGAGAGGCGCTCAGGCGTTACTTGTTGGGCGGTGGTCGAATCTGGGCCATGGCGGATCGCTTTCCGATCGAATTGCTTCACGATCTTCTGGGCGATGGTCAAGCGATTGAGACGGTCGATTCAGTGGAACTGACTGACTACGTCGTTGACGTACGGGAGGAAGTAACCAAGTTGGCAGAAGTGGATCGGACCGTGAGTTTGGATGATGCGGTTTTGATGAAGCGTGTTGTGCAGCAGGGTGGTCAAGTAACGCATGCAATTGACGGATGGCCAGCTGGCATTGTCATGCCAGTCGGCTACGGTGAACTGGTCATAACCACTTTGGATGCGTTTGGTTGGATTGAACCCAGGACTGAACAGGTCCGAAATAGTTCGTTGTACATCACGAAGTACCAGTCGCGATCTTGGGCTAATCTGTTTGCATCGGCCGTTAACGTGCCGCGTCAGCAGCTACCTTTGTCAGGACGCGAGCTAGCCTATCCAATCGAACAGATCGGCAATCCGGTGGTGCCGCGATCGTGGGTAATGGTCGCACTGACAGCGTTCTGTGTTCTCGTGGCTGCGGCTGGCTGCTTGCGGTTCGTCGGCATCGACTTGACCTGGATTGGATTGATAGCGCCGGTTCTGGCGTTGGTCGTTTCCGGTGGATTGCTCGCAGCTTCTAGCGTGATTCGTAGCGATATCCCTGAAAATGTGTCAAAGCTGCAGGTTGTTGAGTTTAACAACGATGGAACCTTTGCCATCGTGCGAGAACAAGCCGCCGTGCATTTAGCGTCTAGCCGCGATATGTCTCTGCAGGGCCAAGGTGAGGGCGAGGCGCGTACGCCGAAATCGGTTGCGACGGGAGTGGCGCGATATGAAAAAAGGGATGCCGACGGTTGGCAGCTCGTCAACAACAACTGGCCGTCTGGTACTTGGCGATATGAAACTCAGTATGTGCTGACCAGCGAACCTCAGATCGCATGGGCGTCATTGACTGCCACGGGTGTTGAGATCGAGACTCCGAGTGAATTGCCGTCTCCGTTGACAGATCCGGTTCTGGCGTTTGTTCCTGGGCAGCTGATGCTCTGCCAGAGCGATGGTGGCAAACTCCGTTCTGACGGTTCGTTGATGGCCGAGGGCACCCGGTGGATCTCGGATTCGTTGATTACTGAAGAGCAGCAGCGTCGCATCGACGTGTATCAAGCCTATTTTGACTTGCCGGAAGAGACTCGCCCGTTATCGCAAGTCTTGTTGGGCTGGACAGAAGTATGGCCGACCGGCCCCAAGTGGGATCAACCACTGCTACATCAGGGATCGGCCCTAACGGTCCTACCGGTTCAACTTCGAAGACCTGACCTCGGCTCGAAAGTTCTCTTACCTAAAGGCCTTGTGCGAGTCGGTATCGATCGTTCCGCAGACGGTCAAACGCTCGCGTATAACGAGTCGACCGGTTCGTGGGAATCCGAATTGACGATGGGCGTTGACGCACGCCTCCAACTGCAGTTACCCGGTGCGGTTTTACCGTTCGAAGCCGCACAACTGGATATCAACCTGGACATCGATGCCCCACAACGCGATGTGACAATTAGCGCAGTCACCTCCAGCGGCCCCGTAGAAATTGGGAGTCTCGAAAGTCCATCTATTCCCTGGTCGACTACGATCACTGATCCCAGTGTCTTAGGGGAACTGCGCGACGGAACGCTGAGCTTGATTGTTAAGGTCAGTGAACGAACGGATGTCGCAGATCCTCGAATGACAACCAACGTTGTAGCGTGGACCATCAACGAACTCAGCGCTCAAATCCAAGGTAGCCGAGGGCGATGATCGATAGCTTGGCCAATTAGAGTCCACCCCTGGAGAGACACAACGGCGGGCTGTCTGTCTACCTCCGGTAGCGTCTCAAAATTTTCGCTGGCAATTCGCCAGCAAGACAACGGAAAACCGATTGCTAACCAAACTGAACATGGTCGAACTGATATGAGTGAATCTGGCGAGATTGTCGTTAAGACTGAGAACTTGACCAAGCGTTACGGAGAGTTTTGCGCGCTTGATTCTCTGTCGATTCACGTCAAACGTGGGGAGATTTTGGGATTCATCGGCCCCAATGGTGCCGGCAAGACTACAACGATCAAGATTCTAGTAGGTCTGTCGCGCCCGACCAGTGGAACTGCTTCGATTGCTGGCGTCGATTGCAGCCAAGAAGCGTCGAAGATTAAACACTTGGTCGGCTACATGCCTGACAAGTTCGGCTCATACGACAACATGCGAGTCCGAGAGTATCTCGATTTTTTTGGTGCAGTGTTTGGCATTCCCGCTCGTGATCGAAAAAAGCGGATTGAAGAAGTGATGGAGATCACTTATTCGGCGTACATGCAAGACAAATTTGTAGAGAGCCTTAGCCACGGGATGCAACAACGTGTTGGAATCGCTCGGACGCTATTGCACGATCCAGAGGTTATGATCCTGGACGAACCGGCTAACGGCTTGGATCCAAAGGCCAGAATCGAGATGCGTGAAATCTTGCTTCGCCTGGCCGCAGAAGGCAGAACACTGATCGTAACGAGTCACATTCTTCCAGAATTGGCACGCATCTGTGACACCGTCGCAATCATCACTGGCGGAAAGTTACGCGCTTTCGGCGAGCTTGATGACGTGATGCGGGATCTATGTCCGATGCGAAACTATGAAATACAGCTGGGCCAGGACGGTGATATTGACGCAGCAGCAGAGCGGCTTCGCGGTTGTGTCGAAGGCGATGTGTCGATCTCGAGGCAAGAACGCACACTCAGATTCCCGACTTCGGAAACCGAGGAATCGTTGGCGAGCGTGTTGACTCATATGGTCAGCGGGAATGTGCAAATTGTTCAGTTCCGCGAGGTCGCCAGTGATCTTGAAGACGCGTTCCTGCAGGTTGCCGCAGGGGCGGACAAGACAGCGTAGGCACTCCGGGCGGCCGAACACATCCTGGCATCGAAAGTTCGGCTTTTGCGAGCGGGGGCGAATGCAGCCGGGGAAGGACCAACGCGGCCAAGCCCCCTAGCCGCTATGTGTTACCTGAACTGGGCTTCCTTCGAACAACGCACGAGAAAATACCAACAACCAAGACAACGTAATGATCAATAATCCTATTCTTGGCCGAGAGCTACTGGGCCGACTGCGGTCTGGCAAGACGCTGGCTGCCATCGTCGTGTTGGCGGTTGCGAGTAGCATGCTAGTGCTACTGAGGTGGCCGAGCGGCGGTACGATCGACATCATCTCGCGCGGTTCGGTACAGGTATTCCGGCCGTTGGCTTATGCCCTAACTTTGGCGGTGATGATGCTGGTGCCTGCCTTCCCCGCGACTAGCATAGTGACGGAACGTCGCCGTGGCACACTTGGACTTCTGCTCAATTCGCCCACGACGCCACTGAAGATCTACCTTGGAAAGCTAGTAAGCAATGTCGCTTTGTCTCTGCTTCTGATTTCGGTAGCAATTCCTGCCCTGGCCGCTTGCCTGGCAATGGGTGGAGTGTCAGTTGTAGATCAAATAGGTCCGCTGCTAATTGTGCTGTGTGCGATGGCACTGCAATATTCCGCACTTGGACTATGGATCAGCATCCGCAGCACTTCTAGCGATTCGGCTTTACGAGTTTGTTATGCCGCCGTGTTGGCTCTGGCTGTGTTAACTCTGGGGCCGTTGATTGTTTTGGGTGGTTTGCCCGGCATCCCGTCGATGCTTGCTCAGTGGATAGCCGCCATCTCCCCACTGTCAGCACTGCAGCAGATTACTGGTGATCAAGGATTGGCGACCCTGCTGGGGATTAGTACCGGCTGGATACACTTTGTTGTTGCAAGTCTATTGGTGACACTGGTCCTGGCTACGCTAACCGTCCGTAAGCTTGATCCGATCTTGCTCGACCGAGCCCGCCCGGTGGGCAAGGTTCGCGACAAGACCGCGAAGCAGAGTTTTCTGCGGCGGATTAGCTACTTGGTCGATCCAAACAAACGCAAGGGCGGCATTCCGCGATGGCTTAATCCCATCATGGTGAAGGAGTTTCGCACGCGTAAGTTTGGCCGTCTGCACTGGCTGATTCGACTCGTATTTGGTTGCGCCATCGTCTCGTTATTGCTTACCGTTGTGGTTGCTAGTGGCACCATTGACTGGGGAGTTGATCGAATTGCAGGGCCCATGGTTTTGATGCAGGTTGCGTTATTGTTGCTTGTCGGGCCGAGCCTTGGCGCTAACTTGATCGCGGCGGAAGTGGAATCGGGCGGCTGGCAAATACTGCGAGTCACTCCCATTTCGTCTTGGCGAATTCTGACCGGCAAGCTCGCCAGCGTGTTTTGGACCATGCTATTGATTTTGCTAGCCACATTGCCAGGTTACGCAGTGATGAGTTTCATTCAGCCAGCGATGAGCGGTCAAGTTGGCAATGTGCTTATTTCTCTATTCGTGTCTGTTTTGGTAGTGATATCAATCAGCGCATGTGTGAGCGCGTTTTGTCGCTCGACGCCGACCGCCACCGCTTCCAGTTATGGTGTCTTGCTTGCTCTTTTCGCCGGAACGCTGTTAGTCTGGCTTGCACGTGGCAAGCCGTTCGGTCCCGTATTCGTTGAACGCGTCTTGATGTTCAATCCTGCCGCTGCAGCGCTAAGCGAAATGAACACGCCTGGATTTGAACAATACAACTTAACTCCGTCGGCTTGGTGGGCTGGCGTGGCCATTTCCGCGATCGCAATCACCGTTTTCGGTATTCGCATCTGGCGGATGACACGACCTGATTAAGCCGGCTGTTCGGTAAAGGTGTGCAGTGCGAATATTTCAGTCCATTGCACCGGAAGCTTTGCCACGAATCACAAATTAAAACGCAACATCGAATCGGGATTTGAAATCGGATGATTCTTCGGTGCTCAAGACTATCCTTTCTTTCGCTATGCAGCTTTATTGTGCTGCTATGCGCAGCGCGATTAGGACTTGCGCAAACGACCGACAAGCCCAGCTTGGTTGAGCAACTCGACCGCTCGCCGGTTAAGCTCTTTCCACGGTGGCAGATTGAACCGTCGATCGATTGCAATTGGCAATTCGAAGAAGAACAGCCGGCTCCAGCGATTGATTTGGGCAAGCTCAAGTCTTCGTATTTGACCGAGCGGATCGATGAGGCGCGGCGGATCGTACTGCTGGAGGCGAACCCTGATCTGAACGGTCGCGACGAAAGTCTGAACATGCTTCTGGGGTATTTGTTAGCCCCGCCGGAAGATCGCATGACGCTGCTGGCTTATCTGTCTGCCGCGATGGCACTCGGCGACGAATCCAATGCACAGACGATCTGGTCCGCGGCGCAAAGTGATCCCTCGGCGCTACAAGCTGTCGAAAGATGGTTGGTCGACCATTCCCCCTCGCTCGCCGAAGCCAGGTGGCGCGAGCGGTTAACGTCCGCTCAGGCACAGAATTCGAGTCTGTTTGTCGCGCTAAAAGGGCTCGGACGGATCGGCAATACCGAAGATGCTGAGGCCATAAAACAATGGCTTGAAGCAGAATCAAGCTACCTGCCGACGCGGTTGGCAGCGGCCCGGGCGCTAGGTAACTTGCAGTCCACTGGCTTAGAGCCGCTTGCACGAGACATCTTGAGTTCCGATTTGCCACAGCCGGAGCTCCTAGCGATCAGCCTGCTCAGACGGCATTCCAGTTCCGCAGCGGTAAAGATCTGCCAGGATCTCCTCACCCAGGACGTCAATGAAGAAACCGATACCGCTGCTCATGCCGCGGCATATGAGATTATTGTCCGGGCCGCACCTGCGGTAGCTAGGACGTTAGCTATGACACTGCGCGAACACCCCGATTCGAATGTTCGTTTGGCGGTGGTTGAGCACCTAACCAATCTTGGCGATTTTGCGGCGCTCAAGGTCCAGGGTTTTTCACTCCGTGATTCAAACGGATTGGTTCGCCGAACTGTTCGAGCGAACATGTTGAAGCACTATCGGCAGAGTTCAGAGGCCAAAAAACTGGTGACGCAGGCGATTGGCTACTATCTCCAGGGTGACTTTGCTGAGGGAGCTGAACAAGCGCTAGTGATGGCGGTTAAATTGGGGCTGAACGGTGCAGCTACGAGAATCGCTCCTTTGCTTGAGCACGCTGAACCTCGCGTTCACGTTCGTGCGGCTTGGGCATTGCAGGAGCTTGCTAGCAGCGACGATGTGATTGCTTTGCTGATGCCCGAAGCGCAGCGATTGACCGCAAAGATCGCATCTGGGAACAGCCACATTACGCATGATGAAGAATCAAAGGCAGCATTTCTATTCGGCGCAATCGGGCGCAATAAGTATCGGCCTGCCGATGAGATGCTTCGCAAATTTGTGCCCAAGAACGGGCAGTTGATGCGAGAGTCCACACGAGCATCCGCCATTTGGGCTTTAGGTAGAATCTGGGAAGGCACTCAAAACCAGGAACTTGCAGGCCAGCTGGCCGGTCGCGCTCTTGACGGTGATCCGAATGACCCGGAGGCGATCATTGTCAAATACACAGCTGCGATTGCCGTCGGAATGATCGGTGATAATGGCACCATCAAGCGACTTGAGCGTATTCCTGAATCAAAACCTCTGCCCATTGGCTATGCCAAAGAATGGGCGCTTGATCAGTTGTAGGTTTTGCACCGTATCTTTCGAATACGATGGATTGCACCAGGGTCCAACAGTGGAACCTGACAAAGCATCTCTTAAAACCAACTCCATCGCTAAGCTACTCTGCTCCGCTCAGCGAACAAACGTTCTTGACGATTTCAAGTCTAAAGTGTCGAGCTGCACGACGATCAAGCTGCCGTACGAATGCTTTGATAGAAACGGTGGACGAATTTTCGGTAGTCATCGGAAGTGTCGATGCCTTTGACGGTAGAGTCTGTTTGGCCGACCAGAATCGATGTGCCAGCCGATAAGAAACGCAGCTGCTCAAGTTTCTCGACAGACTCCAGTGGACAATGTGGTAGTTGATCTAAACGCATCAGGAAACGTCGGCGGTAAGCGTATAGCCCGATATGCTGGAAGAAAACTGGTGAACCTGCTTGCAAAAGATCATCGCTCCAGCTCCTGGCATGAGGAATGGGACATCGACTAAAGTACATCGCCCTACCATCATTGCCGAAGACCACTTTCACACATGCGGGGTCTTCTAGCTTCTCACGCTCGCGAATAGGAGCGCACATCGTTGTAATGTCTGCATTCGGATTTTCAATCAGCAGGCGTGCCACTTGATCAATCAGACTTGGCTCTATCTCAGGTTCGTCGCCTTGAACGTTGACAAATATGTCGACGTCTTCCATCTCCTTTGCTACCGCAGCAACGCGATCGGTGCCGCTGGGCAGGTCAGGATTGGTCATGACAGCGTCCGCTCCAAACGAATGAGCGTTCTGAAGTAGCCGCGGATGGTCGACCGCTATTACGATGCCGGCCGGGGTAGTCGCGCCGCAGGCGGCTTCGTATGTGTGCTGAAGTACCGACTTGCCGGTTTCTTTCAGCAGCAGCTTTTCCGGCAAGCGTGTGGAGGCGAGTCGTGCGGGGATGACAACTTGGACATTGGTTGTTGTATCCAATGACACGGTGGCCGGCATGGAAGGGTGGCGGGAGGTGGGCCGAGCGTTCATTCTGGAATCCATTCCAACTTTGTGCCCGATTGAACAGACACTAGTCAATTTCGCCGGGCAATCCTTCCCGGCAGTGCTGACCGATTCGACCAGCATTAACCCAGCAATTTAGCACATCGTTGCCTGACACCCCAAGAGCAACTTCACTTTCCTGGCAGCGGTAGCGATTGAAGATCTCTTCGCAGCCTGCGGAGCCGCTCATCTCTTGATAGCATTCAATTGTGGAGCGGCCTGAATGTGAAGGTCGGGTGAAACGCGTGCGATCGGCCTTAGCAGGACAGATCGTGAGCAAGACTCTCTCCCCAAGCTAGATGCCAGCCACGTTGTTGGCCAGATCGCTATTCGTCGCCGCCGGTTTCCCGCGAGTTCGGCTTATTCAAGCGAGAGTGCGAGGTATAATCAGGACCGGTTCGAAGGCCTTTCTTGGCAACTATTTTCGATCGCATTCAGGCGTCGCATTCGGTGGAAGACACAGAAGACAACGAACTGCTCAGGCAGTATCACGAATTGGCGGAGCTGGCCGGTTCGCTCGCCCACGAAATCAAGAATCCGCTGTCGGTGATTCACATGAACGTGGACCTACTCAGCGAGGAACTTGGTGATTTCGAGTGGCCGGGGCGCCGACGGGCGGAAGCCAAGGTGGACATGATTCGACATCAGTGCCAGCGGATGGAGAATTTGCTGCGCGATTTCATGCGATTCTCTCGGATGCAAAACTTGGAGATGACGCCCGGGGACCTCAACGAGCAAGTTGATTCCGTCCTGCGGTTCTACCAAGCGCAGGCCGACAAACAAGATATCGAGGTTGTTCGTTACTTGGACACCAACCTGCCGAGCATCATGCTGCACAGTGATTCGCTGCAAGCAGCCTTGATAAATTTGGTCAAGAACGCTTTCGAAGCGATGGATTCAGGCGGCCAATTTATTGTTCGCACCTATACGACGCCCCGCGGTGTGGCTCTCGACTTTATCGATACTGGCTGCGGCATGGATGACGGAACGGCAATTCACATGTTTGACCCCTTCTATTCGACAAAGAATGACGGCTCCGGGCTGGGACTTCCCACCGCTCGAAAAATCATCGAGGCTCACGGAGGGCGCATCAATGTTCAAAGTGAGGTGGGGCGTGGTACCAAATTCCTGCTGGAGTTTCCAACCCCCGCCAGGCTGGGGTAAGGCAGTCAGCAAGTCAGAAAGGCGGGCCACGATCACGTCCTTGCGGGCTCTGTGGGAGGGGCAATCAAGCAATTTACCTCCCGTGGGTGGTTTGAAGTGCTTCTTGCCATCGGATGGACTTACGGAGTAAAATGTAGCGGCACCGACAGACGATCCATTAGGTTTTTCTTCGGATTTGCACCCCAACGCGGCTTGAGAATCACGAAACTTACCAATCAAGGCACGTGAATTTGGGTTTATAGATTCGGTTCCCACCTTACTCAACAGGCCGAATCTGAGCACCGGTCGAATCAGTGTTCGCCCAAGAGATCCGCTCCCACCACAACCTCCCGCCTGAGAAGAATTTATGCGTACGCTTACGCGCCACGTATTGCTTGCGGTTTTCATGTTGCCTTGCATTGATGTGCAAGGAGCGGACGGCGATCGTCCCGATTCAGATACAAGCCATCGAGAGTTTTGGAATGACCAGTTACAGCCATTCCTAGAGCAATATTGCTACGATTGTCACGCGGGAGCTGGCGCCGAAGCGGACGTCGACTTCGAAGCTTATTCTGCAGAATCCAATCTCAAGTCACAGCGGCCGCGCTGGAATCAGGTTCGTGGCATGATCGAGATCGGTGCGATGCCACCGGCCGATTACGAATCACAACCTACGCGAGACCAACGCGAGAAAATTGCAGACTGGATCGATCGAGAAATTAATCGTGTGGATTGCGATGTGGTCAATGATCCTGGCCGCGTTACGATTCGACGATTGAACAATGTTGAGTACGACAACACGATCCGCGATCTACTGTCGGTAGATTTTGAGCCATCCAAGTTGATCGGATTCGCTTCCGATGATGTTGGGAATGGTTTCGACAATCAAGGTGATGTGCTTACCCTAGCGCCGCTTCAACTTGAAAAGTACATTCAATCTGCAAAGTATATCGCAGATCGAGCGATCGTCTCTGACGTTGAATTGTTGCGAAAGCAGGAAGCGGTTGGAGACAAAATATTCGTCGGCGATACGCTCGAGCGCAGCTTCCTGTTCGCGGCAGGCCAGTATGAAATCACTGCTCGACTTGAGTATGGTGGTGGCAACAGCGAAGACGTGCCGGTAGCGTTGTTGATCGATGGAGAAGAGGTTCAGAATTGGACCGCAAATGGCAGGTCACTCAATCGGCGTCACAGCTTTCGTGCGGCACCGGGATCGCACACCATTGGGGTCAAATTCCTCAGCGATCCACATACCAACAAACAGCGCGACTATCGTCGTAGGCTCGAGATTCGGTATCTGAGAATCGAAGGTCCCAAGGGCGGAAAGCCCGCACTGCCCGAACCACACAAACGGATTTTTGTTTCTTATCCAGATGAGAATAAAACAGTTGCAGACGCGGCACGCGAGATCTTCCAGCCTTTGATCCGCCGAGCTTTCCGGCGGGAGCCTACGACGCAAGACGTCAATCGAGTGGTTAACTTGGTCACTATGGCCACAGGGGAGGGCGTATCCTTTGAGAAAGCTGTTTCCTACGGACTGCAGAGTGTACTCGTATCACCCCATTTTCTATTCCGTTCTGAACAACCGCTTGAATTACTGGACACAGGTGACAACAGCGGCGAGAAAGATGTCGCAGTTACGACCGAGGCGTTGACTCAATACGCACTTGCATCACGGCTGTCATACTTTTTGTGGGCAAGCATGCCGGATGACCAGCTGCTGGATTTGGCCAGAGATGGCCGGCTCAGCGACCAGACGGTCTTGTTTGAGCAGGTGGATCGCATGCTCAAGGACGACAAGGCGAGCATGCTAGTGCAGCGTTTCTTTGGACAGGCCTTTGGCCTTGGAAACTTGAAAGAGGTCGATCCGTCTGGAGAGCTTTTCCCAGTCTGGAACGATCGTTTGCGCGATGCAATGCTCGAGGAAACCTACTTGTTCTGCCAGGAAATCTTGCGAGAAGACTTGCCGCTGGACACGCTGGTCACCGGAGATTTTACGTTTGTGAACCCGCGTTTGGCCGAACTGTATGGAGTCAAGTTTGACGGCGAAGACCCCCGCAACCTATATGTTGACGGGCCAGGTTTTCCAGTTAAGCGAACAAGCGATCGCCGCGAGGGTCTGTACAAGGGCGAAGATGAGTGGATGAAGGTCCGCCTCCCGAAAGGTCGTCACGGAATTTTGACGCAGGCTTCTGTTCTGACGCTTACGTCCAACCCAACCAGCACCAGCCCAGTCAAACGTGGGAAGTGGATTTTGGAGAACATCTTCGGTGATCCGCCTCCACCGGCACCTCCCAACGTGCCCGACTTTGAAGCGACCAAGAGCGAGCATGAGGACCTGACGCTGCGAGAACAACTGGCGATCCACCGTGAGAATCCCAGCTGTGCGAGCTGCCACAATGTGATGGACCCACTTGGGTTGGGCTTCGAGAACTATGATGCTATCGGGCAGTTCAGGACGAAGGACGGCGAGCATGCGATCGACGCGGCAGGCGAACTGGCCGACGGTCGTAAGTTTGACGGTCCTTCTGAATTGGTTGCTCTGATGAAACAGCAAATGCCAGACATCAGCCGGCACTTTGCGAGCAAGATGCTCACCTACGCTCTTGGTCGCGGCCTAGAGCCCTACGATTACTGTGCGGTTGACGAAGTCGTCAAGCAAGCCGCACAAAATGATTACCGTGTTTCCGCGTTCGTGAAGGCGATTGTAACCTCCGAGCCGTTCACTCGCCGACGCATCCAAACGGAGCAATAAATATGCATAACAGACAAGTAAATCGTCGCGCTGTACTTCGTGGTACCGGGGCCGCACTAGGACTGCCGTTTCTGGATTGCATGCTGCCGCGTTCCGCGAGGGCTGCCGAGCCTAAGAAATCGCCAGTCCGTTTGGCTTGGGTCTTCTTTCCCAACGGAACCAACCCGGAACGCTGGCAACCTGAAAAGGAAGGTCGCGACTGGGAGATCAAAGAATCGCTCGAGCCACTGCGTGAGCTGAAGTCCGACATCTCGGTCCTGAGCGGCTTGGCTCAAGTCAACGCACGTTCTCTTGGCGACGGTCCCGGTGATCACGCTCGAAGTGCGGCTGCCTTCCTGACAGGTGCTCACCCAGTGAAGACATCGGGTGCGAACATGCGTGTCGGCAAGAGCGTCGACCAAATCGCGGCCGATCATTACGGTCGATCGACACGGTTGGCTTCGATTGAACTCGGAACCGAAGCAGGCCGTTCGGCAGGTGCCTGTGATAGCGGCTACGCATGTGCCTACTCAAACAATATTTCGTGGCGTACTCCGACGCAGCCTATGGCAAAGGAGATCAACCCGCGCATGGCATTTGAGCGTTTGTTCGGAAATGGTGCAGGCTCAGCCGCTCAGGGATCAGAACTGCGATTCCGTCGAAGCATTCTCGACATGGTCGCAGAAGATGCAGCTCAGTTGACCCGATCGGTTGGTCACGCCGATCGACAGAAGCTCGACGAGTATTTCACTAGCGTTCGTGATGTCGAACAACGTATCGAGCGGATGGGGGATCCCGTTCCTCAGGAAGTCTTCCAGCATCGGCCGGATGAAAAGCCGGAGGACATCGCTGAGCATATCCGGTTGATGTACGACATGCTTGTATTGGCGTTCAAGACGGACACGACCCGCATAGGTACGTTTATGTTGGGCAACGAGGGGAGTGGTAAAACTTATCCATCCATCGGTGTCAACGACGGCCACCACCAGTTATCGCACCACCAGAACGATCAAGAAAAGGTTCGTAAGATTGCGGCTATCGACAAATTCTTTGCCGAGCAATTCGCGTATTTCATCAAACAGCTGAAGGCCACTCCCGACGGCGAAGGAAGTTTGTTGGATAACTGCTTGATCATCTACGGTGGAGCCATTCGCGACGGCAACCGTCATGATCACCACGACTTGCCAATCCTGATGGCTGGCAGTGGTGGTGGACGCGTCACGCCCGGCATCCACACCAAGTACAAGACTGAAACGCCACTGAACAACTTGTACCTATCCATGCTCGACGCCGTCGGTGTCTCCGCCGATCAATTCGGCGACAGCACCGGCAAGCTAAGCTTGAGCTAAGGAGCAGCTTGCTTCAGGTTTTCATCTATTGCGTAAGCGAGATGTGATCCAGTCTGGGGCACGGCGTTCGTCAAGAATCGCGACGACAATGATGACATCTGACCGAAGCCCATAGTAGATCGCGAAGGGAAATCAACTGGCGGACATACAGTGGAAACCATGCCGCGTAGCGTGAATTCCGCCAAGAAGAGACAACGAGCGAATGTCAGCGGTGATCGACGCTAGGAAATGGTCGCCTGCTTGTCTGCTATTTTGGTCGTAGAACACGATACCATTCAGCAAGTCCCGCTCAGCGTCGTCCGACAATTCAACGTTCATTTGCGGCTCTGATTTATCCGCGAAATCACGTCGTCGAGCGGGGAGAATGTGGCTTCGCCGCTTTCAATTTTTCGACTACTTTCTGCGAGTATTTCACCATGCCAGTCAGGCGGAGTATATCCAGGTGATGAACGTAGTGAAACCCAGAGCTGCTCCATCGCATCCAGTTTCTCGGCCGTCGTCATTGATTCTACTGCTATCCGCATGTAATTTTCCTATCCAAGATTCGACCAAAGCCCAGTGTTTCCTGCAATTACAGTCGTGTTCAGCGAACCACGCAGTCAGGCTTTCAATTATAGCCTAACACAGGCGTAGGTATCGGATTGAGCCGACTAGTCTGAAGCTTTTAGAATCTCGCGTCGTTTAAATTCCCCGAAAATGCTTGAAACGGGGATAGCTCCGTAGTGACGAGAATCGATTGAGCCGAAGCGGTTGTCACCCATAACAAATACATGTCCTTCCGGAACATTCAGAGTATTGGATGTTGTCCTCGTCTTTGCGAAATACAATTACGTCGCCCAGAGCGAGGTTATTTGCACTGTACGTTCCCTTTGTTACCCAGTGCGTTGAACCAGCCGGATAATTCGGGGCCATTCCGTTTTGAGGAATCGTAAATAGCTCAAACTTGCTGCGGAAAACCAAAGCGCCAGCGACAACAGCTAAGCTGCCGACGGTGGTCAAGATGATCACCGAAAGAATCAACCATCTGAGTATCGAATTCTCCTCTCGCAACGCCAAATGGCACCCCTTTCTTTCTAGCAGCTGCTCTTCTACAGCGTTTGCGTGACGCGGTGAATGACTTCACGGAGTCCGATGTCGTCGTGCTCGATTGCACTGACGATTGCGTCGATTCTTGGACGATCCCCGGCGGTCATCAAGCGACCATGGGCAAAACTCATAAGCTTGGTCACTAGCGCTTGGTAGAATTGCTGGCGATCGTCGAGCAGGAGCTCCTTGAACTCTTCAATACCGCCAAAGTGTCGGTCACCCGCAAGTACGCCCGAAGCGTCGACGGGATGTTGCTTGTCGTATTTTTCTCTCCAGCGGCCAATGGGATCGAAGTTTTCCAGTGCAAATCCTGGTGGATCGATCCTGCGGTGACAATCGTTGCACGCTGGCGTCGATCGATGCTTGGCAAGCCGATCGCGGATCGAATCGGAACCCCGCGTATCAGGA
>DNPC01000712.1 GCA_003501565.1 Planctomycetaceae bacterium
GTGACCGAGGGGATGATCCAGTGTTTCGAGTCAATAGTTGGAGAGGCGATCAGGACTTGCTGGCTGCCACAAACAGTGGCGTAGGGCTGCCTGTCGGTAGCCTAGAAATCCGCGGATACGCCACGCTTGCTACGGAAGCTGAATTGTCGACGCTCGCAGAACTGCAAGGGGGCCAGCCGCTGCTAGCCAAGCTACCGACGGACGCTGGAGGAGTCTATTTTTGCACTACGACGGCAGGTCGCGAGGCATCAAGTTTGGCCGAAAGCGGAATTGTGCTGTTCGTCGCGTTGCAACGTGCAATCGTGCAAGGTCAGGAGGCCCTCGGCAAAGTTACACAACGGGATGCGGCTGAAACTGGTGAGGAGTCCGATTGGGAGATGGTGGCCGGTTCGCCCGATGTACTGAGTACTGCGTATGACGCGACGGCTGGAATTTACGGCAAAGGCGATCTCACGTTTGCAGTAAATCGCCGTGCCGAAGAGGACAATGCCGAGTTGGTGGACGACGATGCACTGGCCAGTCTGTTCGCAGGTCTTCAGTTTTCGCGAGTCGATGCGACTGCCGGTGACTTAGGTGGCTTGGTCAGGGAGGTATGGCGTGTCTTTCTAATCTTGATGATCATTGCACTGATTGCTGAAGCTGCCCTGAGTCTCCCTCGGAAACCGCGAACGGCCGCAGCTGGGCTCGGCGAGAGCTTCGGACAAGAAACGTCCAAAATCACCCGCGATGCTGGTTTCGCCAAGCGCGATTCCAACGAGGTGCCGGCCGCATGATTTCGGGGGATTTCAGTTTCGAATTCCAGTGGTCGAGTGTCTCGGTAGTCATTTCGCTACTTGCGCTGCCGGTTGTTCTACTGTACAGCTATTTGACGTGGCAACGCAGTGGGTTTCGACGCGGAGTGTTTCTGCTGGAGTGGTTGCGTATCGCGATCGTCGTACTTTGTTTACTGATGCTAAACCAACCGGAGACGGTGCGGGAGTTCTCACCTACGGAGCGACCAGTGGTCGCTGTGCTGGTTGATCGCAGCGATAGCATGACGACTCAAGATGCTGGACTTGATAGTGGAAAGCGTGAGTTGGTCCGACGGGATGAAGCAATCGCAGAAATGCTGAAGCCGGCAACTTGGGCACAACTGCAAGACGAATCGGAGGTCGTGATTGTTCCGTTCGGTCAAGGAGCTGGTGCCACTGACATCTTTGGGGCACTCAGGGGAGCTAGAGAAGACAACCCAAGTTTGCGTGTCGCCATGCTTGCATCGGACGGAGATTGGAATTCCGGCCCTGCACCGGTCGAAGCGGCACTCCGTTACCGTCAGTCTGGTGTTCCAATCTTAACGGTGCCAGTCGGTAGCAAATCCAGGCTACCGGACCTTGATATCGTCAGTTTCGACGTGCCTACTTTTGGCGTTACTGGGAAGAACGTGCGGTTGCCGTTTACGATTGAAAGCTCGCTTCCGCGTGACCATGCCGTAAGCCTGAAACTCACAACCTCCGCTGGTGAGACACTAACCCACGATATCGTTGTGTCAGCGATGGGCAGGACGAGTGATGCGCTCGTATGGAAGCCCGAGGCAGAAGGAGACTACACGTTAACGTTGGAAATGCCAGAACATCCCGATGAGTTGGTAGCTGGAAACAATTCACGTGAAGCGCCAATTGCCATTCGTGAGGAGAAGTTGCGAGTTCTGGTCGTGGAATCGTTGCCAAGGTGGGAATATCGCTATTTGCGAAACGCACTCAGCCGGGATCCAGGTGTGGAGGTCAGTTGTTTGCTGTTTCATCCAGGGCTTAGCAAAGTTGGTGGAGGAAACCGAGACTACATCCCAGCGTTTCCTCAGGCCTTGGAGGACTTGGCAGAGTACGACGTCGTTTTCTTGGGTGACGTTGGAGTCGGTGAAAAGCAACTGACCGAGGAACAATGCGAGCTACTCAAGGGGCTGGTTGAGCAGCAGGCCAGTGGTCTAGTCTTCATGCCGGGCATGCGTGGTAATATGCTCACATTGGAAGACTCACCACTTGCGGAATTGCTGCCAGTGACGTTTGACGGTTCTCAGCCTCGGGGCTGGGGGACGAGGACGCCCAGTCACTTCGCCCTCACCGAGCTTGGTCGTCGCAGCTTGTTGACCAAGTTGGCTGACACGGCAGATGCGAACATCCAAGTCTGGGAGAATTTGCCGGGATTTCAGTGGCATGCACCGGTTATTCGGGCCAAAGCTGGGACTGATACTCTGGCGGTGCATCAAGATACGTCGAATCAGTATGGGCGATTACCCTTGTTGGTGACCCGGACGTTTGGGCGCGGAAAGATCCTGTTTATGGGGACAGACGGCGCATGGAGATGGCGACGCGGCGTCGAAGACTTGTACCACTACCGGTTTTGGGGGCAAGTCGTCCGTTGGATGGCCTACCAACGCAATATGGCTGAAGGGCAAGCCATGCGGTTCTATTACTCCCCGGAGCAGCCAGAAGTCCGCCAAACGATCAGCCTGAGTGCCAATGTGATGGAAGAGAGCGGCGAGCCGCTAGCGTCAGGGGACGTGTCGGTGAGGTTTGTTTCACCATCAGGGCAGACCGATACCGTCAAGCTGCTTAGTAGTGGTTCGCAATGGGGCGCGTTCTCAGGCAGTTTCACGCCAAGCGAACCGGGCAAGTATCAGACGGTATTGCGGTGCAAGCAGACAGGTGCGGAAATCGAAACGACGATCTTTGTAGGTGGCCGTCCACGAGAACAGGTCGGGAAGCCAGCGCGGCCGGAAGTGCTAGAGGAATTGGCGCGAGTCACCGGCGGAAAGCAGATCGACGCTGGTGATGTGGATGCCGCGATTGCAGCAATTCGAGATGTGCCAAGTCCTCCGCCAGTAGTGCGCAGAGTGCGATTATGGGCTCACCCGTTATCGGCGGGGGGATTAATCGCATTGCTCGGAGCATTTTGGATCGGACGCAAGATAATTGGTATGATATGAGCGAGAAAAATATGTGCTTGAGCGCATAACCTCGCCCCTGGAGTGGATAAATGTCGGAAGCGGGACTGCCACCGAAATCGACGGACTCGATTGATGTTCCGCACTCTTTGCGCGAACAGCTCGGGCAGTTTCGGAAGCACGTTTGGTTCACCAAGATCGGCGAATCGGTCGCCTATGCCGTTGTGGCTTTACTGCTGGCGTACTTGACAGTCTACGCCGTCGATCGGTTCGTCGACACTCCCGCATCTGCCCGCGGCTTTCTTTTGGCATTGGCGGTTATCACTTGGTTGTTAATACCCTGGGCGATCCATCGTTGGGGGTGGAAAAACCGTCGACTTGAACAACTTGCGAGGCTCCTTAGATTGCGGGAACCGGGAGTCGGCGATCAGCTGCTTTCCGTCATTGAGCTAGCGGGCGACGTGCAAGAACAGCGGCGTTCACGGACTTTGGTCGCCGCTGCCATTGGACAAGTAGCGGATACGGCGAAGAATCGTGATTTGCGACAGTCGGCGCCGCCGAACCGCATCACGGTACTTCTGTGTGTAATGGCATTTGCCTCGGTAGCGGTCGCTGTTGTGCTGCTTCTATTTCCAGATGCTGCAACCAATGCCTGGGCAAGGTTATCGGCCCCGTGGCGAGCTACGCCCCGCTACACGTTCACAATGCCACAACCCTTGCCAGCAGAAATTATCGTCCCGCATGGCGAGTCGACCACTTTTGAAGTAACTCTTCGGAGTGAATCACCGTGGAATCCGAGCAACGCAACTTATGCGATTCCTGGGCATGGGGCAAAGACTGTTGCGTTTGCTGATGACGCTTACATTCTCGAGCTTCCCGCCTTGACCTCTGGCAAAACGATGGCTCTGTCGATTGGAGATTTCAAGCAGTCAATTGCTCTTACTCCCAAGCACCGTCCACAAATTACAGATGCCGTGGCGGTGGTGCAGCTACCCGACTACCTCCAGCAACCGGAGCCGTTCGAGCAAGACATCCGTAGTGGTGTTCTGGCGGTCGTGGAAGGCAGCCAAGCGAGTTTTCAACTTTCTGCTTCCAATCCGCTAGCTTCGGCATATGCAAAGCAAGTCGCGCCAACGAGCGACCAGAGCGGCGTAACGAACGATGTGGACGTTGACCAAAACGGCCTGCAAACGGAACCGTTCTTAGTATCCTCCGATTCGCCCCCGGTTACTGTGGGGTGGACCGATGTGGATGGGCTGGACGGTCGCAGTCAATTCGAGGTTAGGCTGGAGAGCTTACCAGACGAATTTCCGAGCGTACTAGCGAAGGGTCTGCCCAAACAGTCTGTCGTTCTTGATACCGAACAATTGAATTTTGAAGTCTACGCGGCGGATGACTTTGGCGTTCGTAAGATCGGCATGAGCTGGTCGAGCGTGAGTGAGGAAGCACTGGAAAGCTCCGCTCTTGGGGAGATCGTTTTGGGGGCCGGAAACCCGACACAGATGAACGTCCAACTGCCCGCCGTATTCCGTGCTAGCGATTTGGGAATCGAACCGCAGCCCATCGAGGTGCGGTTTTGGGTCGAAGACTATTATCCATTGCGCGATCGCACTTACTCGCTTCCACACCTACTGTACGTGTTGACGGCCGAGCAGCACGCAGCGTGGGTATCGGAGGACTTCCGAAAGTGGCAGCGTGCAGCGCTCGAAGTGCGTGATCAAGAGCTTCAATTGTTCGAGGAAAATAAGCGTCTGCGACGCATTGCCAGCGATCCAGAACGTTTGGATGAACTACAGGATGACCTGAGACGTCAGGCCGCACTCGAGTCCGGTAACGCACGTCGGCTCAGCGCGCTGACAACCAGTGGAGAGCAACTGTTGCAGGCGGCAGCTAGGAATCCGGAATTCAGCGCTGACCAGTTGGATCAATGGGCGCAGATGCTCCAGTCATTGCGAGCGATTGGCAACAACCGGATGCCCAAGGTGTCAGACTTATTGAAGAAGTCTGCCGCTCAGGCGAAGAACGGTAAGAAACAAAGTGCATCGGAGTCGTCACCATCGGCTGGCATTATGCGAGATACCAGTGGTGGCCAAGGCGAATCATCCGAGCAAGATGAAAAGGAGAAAAACGACGGACCTGGTACCCCGTCGCTGGTCGATCAAGAATCGTCAATGCAGAAAATCGACGCAGAGGAGTCCGACGAAGAACAAGACGGCAAGAAAGAAAAATCAAGCGGGCAAGCTCGACTCACGATGCCTTCGACAACGCTGAGTGGTCCACCTCAGAAGCCAGGTGAAACGGAAGACAACGAAGACGAACCTGACCAGCCCGAAGGAGCCGAAGAAGCCCTTGAAGAGGCAGTTGAAGAACAGGAACGACTGCTCGAGGAGTTTCAGAAGCTTGCTGATGAACTCGAAGACGTGCTCGCCAATCTCGAGGGCTCAACGTTAGTGAAACGTTTAAAGGCGGCCTCGCGCGTACAGACTCAAATCGCTCGAAAACTGGTGGGGCGAATTGGCGATATCTTCGGTGCGTCATCGATTCACGAAGCTGACGTTGAGCTATTGCAAGAGTTGGCCACGCATGAAGTCGATGCACGACAATCATTGTCATTCGTCATGGACGACTTACAGGCCTACTATGAACGGCGCAAGCAACCGCATTTCCTTTCTGTGCTTGAGGACATGAAGGAAGTCGATGTGCTGGCGGCTCTCGATGATCTTTCGACTGACCTGCCCAAGGAGCGGGGTCTAAGTATTGCGCAGATCGAATACTGGGCTGACAATTTGGATCGCTGGGCAGAGGATCTTGTCCCGGCGAGCGGTGGCGACAGTGAGGGAGAGAGTTCACAGGAGAACTCCAAGAGCGTTCCTCCGACAGTCATCCTAGAGATGTTGCGGGTGCTTGAAGAAGAAGTCAATCTGCGCGAAGCCACCCGCGTTACTGAGAATGCTCGACAGTCGATTCCCCGCGACAAGCATGAGCAGAAATCTCGCGAACTATCCGCTACCCAGCGCGAGCTTCAGACTCGAGTACAGGATGTGATAACGAAGCTGCATGAGTTGGTCGAGCAAGATGGAGAATACGGGCAAGAGATTGGGCTATTCAACCAAGTGACGATGGTGATGGAGGAAGCAGCCTTAATGCTCCAAGCTGCCAATACCGGAAGTGAAACGATTGCAGCGGAAACGGAGATCATCGAACTCTTGCTGAAGTCTTCACGCATCAATCCGAAGGCAGGTGGTAGCGGCTCAGCGGCCAATCCCGGACAAGGTGGGTCCGGAACGACTGAAGAATCCGCTCTGGCGCTCGTCGGAACCGGTATCAACCGCAACGAACGACGCGAGGCTCGCGACATCACGCAAAGCACAGGCGAAACGGGACGTTCATTACCGGAGGAGTACCGTGGTGGCCTTGATGCCTACTTCAGTCGCCTGGAAGAGGCGCAGCGATGATGAATCATATTGCTGCTTCGGTGGCTCGACTCGCCGCCGTTTTCGTAATCGCTGGAGTGTTAGAAGGGCTCCCGAACGCTTTTGCTCAGCCGCCTCTCGACACCGACGATCAGCGTCCAAGAAGTCTGTTTGACTTTGATTTTCAAGATCCGCAAGCTTTGCAACGCGCGAATGCTCACGCCGTTTGGATTGTTCGTGATTCGCTTGTTCAGACGGCTCTTGCCAGGCGATGTGCGAAGCTGGACGCAGAAGAGCTGGCGGGATTGGTGAAGATAGAAAAATCGATCGGCACGATCCTGATCGAGGCTCGTGCAAGCGACCCAATCCTTAGGCAAGGCGTGATCGTCCTCCGCATTATATCCACTGGAGCGAATGCCCCTCCGGTGATCTACGCTGCCAAGGCCACGAGCGTTTCCACGCGGCGGCCAATCGTAGGCGGCTTGGAAGGTGGGACCAAGTTGTTGAAGGCAGCCTCGAAGGCCGTAGGCCATGCGATAAAACAACAACTCAGTTCGCGAGCCCGAATTGCATTTACGAAGGAACTAGAACAGAGGGAACAGTGGCGTATCGTCGCAACAAGTGAGTATCTACTGACCGCCATTGGACGGCTGCAATATTTGTCTCCCCAGGACACAGAATTGCTTCGCGATAGGCTTACACACTGGAGTTCTAAACAACACTTTCCCGTCAGTTTACTTACGCGAAGCGCCTTGCTGCCCCATTTGCCGCGAGAAGTGTTCAATGGCCTCGAAGCCTCCGACGTGTACGCGAACCTCGAGCCGATGATGGCCAAGACGATGAACGGGATGGAAGAGGATGTGCTGTGGTTTCGCCACGCATCGGCCGTTTTGCACTTGGATGCAGAGTTTCCTAAGTCGCAGGATTCTGGAGACGCAAAGTGATTACGAAGCGAGCCATTTTAATTGCGTCGGCGGGAGTCGTTTTGGCCGCACAAGGCGTTTTCGGACAGCTTTTCGGTGGCGACGCAATGTTTGGTTCCGATCCTGTTAGCCGGACGCTGACCACACAGCTGAAGCAAACCACCAAATTGGCTTTCATTCGAAGGGCTGAAGAAGTCATATCGGTTTGTGGTTTCGACGAAGGTCAGGCCAGTCGTTTGCGGCTGGCTGCT
>DNPC01000043.1 GCA_003501565.1 Planctomycetaceae bacterium
TCGTTGGGGTGGGAACCGCGGCTAACGCCGATCGGCTGATGGGTTTTCGGATAGGTTCTTAGTTGGACTGGTGAGACTCTCGTTCGCTTCACGATCTCGGCGTGTTGCGAACAGAGTGGTTGCCCAGTCGATTAGCTGTGGGGCAGTGCAAAGCCTCAACTGCTTTAGGGATGGTCGGGATGCTTCTTAACAATCGTCCTAGAACCGCTGTTCGTAGCTGCCGCGTTCGCGAGCACAATCGTCAGCGTCGCGTGCAAACGGAACGGCTTTCGAATTACGACTTTTGAAGCCAACCTGATCTTATTCACTGTTTGGAGCGACCCGGAGTGCGCTTGAACGAACCGGGGCAGGAACTTCAGAATTGGTTATCGCTACGTCGAGGAGTTTCGATAACTCAAGTGCGTCGACACAGGAATTGCTGGGCCGCTCCAAACTGCCTCGGCAATTTTCAACTTACTGTTCGACCACTTCCCGAGTCCCATCCCAATCCATGGAGGAAAGACGATGAAGTCTATTTCGCGATGCGCCGCTGCGCTGACCTTACTTCTGCTGCTGAATGCTTCTACCGCGATTGCACAAGACGATATTGCACGCGGTCCATTCTCACCAAGCGATCAACCGCCCAGCGAGACTCTTCCGCTGACCAACTCAGATAGCTTCAGCCGACCGAAAGAACTTACCTACCACCAGCAAATGGCCAGATACGTCGCTGCTCAGCGACTTTATCGAATCGAATTCAACAAATCGATTGGCTACTCGCCGCTACGGCCTGCGATGGGCGGCGACTATATGCACTATTCTCCGCGCAGATACTTCATCCCCGCGCGGCAAACTGTTGTTGGGCCCGGTATGGTTGGTGGCTGGTATTTCTGGTAGCTGCACCGAACACACGGTTTGACAGAGAACCGTACTGAAGCCCCGCGCATTTTGCACCATTCTTCAATCGACTTCGTAACGAACGAACTGCGCTGGAATTTTTGCAGACAATCTAGATTCGTTGAGAAACACAAGAACTCGTCGAGGCGACTTTGTGGAAGAAGACCGTTGATACACCCATCGGACTTCACCGCTATTTCGCTTCACGCGAGTGTCATGCTGACTTGTGAACCTTTTCGATGGATTCTGTAATCACCCGCCTCAATCGGTCGTCGGGTCCTTTGTACCAATCACATTTTCAAGGAGACTAGCACGCCCAAGTATCCAAAAAAGATCGTTGGCCACTACTTGTTCTACTCCGCTTGCATTCCGCCACGGTTGAGCGACGATCCCGTTAATTTCTTCGCCTAGCGACTGTTCATTGATGTCGCGTTTGTCACGCCTGACACACTTGCAAACGCACCTCGGTAACCTCCTCGCCTATTCAACATGCTACCTACCGGCATAATGGGCAGTCGCTTTTCTGGCTACCGCATCCGGACCGGCTCTTGTCCGGCTTATTCCTGAGAGATGTTCAAGCTGTTTCGCAAGTTCGTCAGGGTAGGATAAAGCAGTGCCGATGGCCGAACGTGGCTGGTTTGGCCTACGCTCGGCAAGCAATCAGTAACGGTGTTGATCGAACTCAAAATTCGGAAGTAACCATGGCAAAGAACGCGTGGACCGCTGCGTTGTTGCAATACGGGGCGTTGCTCGCGGTTTTGGCTGCGATGTTAGCTGCATTCGGCGCCGCTAGTGAGAACTTTCTGCAGACGTCTTCGTTGGTCACGATCGCCAACCAAACTCCCGAGCTAACCTTTATAGCCGTCGGCATGACACTGGTTTTGGCCATAGCTGGTATCGATCTATCCGTCGGTTCTATACTCGCGCTCTGTTCGGCCGTGTTGGGCGTACTGATGGTCGACTACGAATGGCCGCTGTGGGCCGCTGCGATGCCTTGTTTGTTAGTCGGCGTGGCATGCGGTGCATTTAACGGACTGGTCTCGGTGGGCTTTGGGATCCCGTCATTCATCGTGACGCTCGGCATGCTGGAAATGGCTCGCGGTGCGACAAAAGCCGTTTCTAACTCACAAACCAAGTACATCGGGTCAGAAGTGGAATGGTTGGGTCCACCCGCTAACGGGATGGTATCCCCCGCTTTCATACTCGCCGTCATAACCGTTGTGGTCGGCCAGTTCGTGTTGACCAAAACGGTCTTCGGCAGGTATTGCATTGCCGTCGGCGCTAACAAAGAGGCTCTCCGGATGTGTGGAGTACGAACATGGCCACTACATGCATCGGTATTCATGATAAGTGGACTGATGTGCGCCCTTGCTGGATTGTCACGCACTTCACAACTCTCGTCCTCGGATCCCAATACTGCTGTAGGAATTGAGTTGTCTGCTATAGCGGCTTGCGTAATAGGTGGCACGAGCCTAATGGGTGGACGTGCAAGCGTCGTTAGCTCGTTCCTTGGAGTCCTGATCATCTCGGTGCTCCAAAGTGGACTAGCGCAAGTCGGTGTGGCTGATCATAACAAACAGATAGTAACCGGCGCTGTGATTGTGGCTGCCGTTTTGTTGGATGCGCTTCGAAACCGCTGGCGTGGCGCGTAACAACGCTTTTCCAGCGCGTAGCTGCTGTTTCTTCGGAAAGTCGAATGTGAACGGCCGACGCACACTCCTTCATGAATTGCGACAGAGGAACACACAAAGTGCCAGAAATCGTCTTGATCCGACACGCGCAAAGTGCCAACAATGCGGGCCCTGACCACGCTCGTAAGCCGGACCCCGCACTCACCGAGCTCGGTGAAAAACAGGCAGAGCTGACCGGGCAGTGGTTGCGTAGTGTCGGTATCGACCAACTGTATTGCAGTCCCTTCTTGCGAAGCTTGTTGACCGCGCAAGCGATCGCAGAGCATCACACTGCGCCCGTATTTATTCGCCCTGATCTTTGCGAACAGGGTGGCTGTTACAGTGGGCACGAAGGGACTACCAAACGCGGCGCCCCTGGTATGAACCGTGAGCAGATAAAGCAACGTTTCCCCAACTGGGGAATGCATGAGTCAATTGACGAGCGTGGTTGGTGGCACGGAGATTATGAAACTCTGCCGGAGGCCGAAGAGCGGACGCGCACCGTCATCGATTGGATAGCAAGCCGACACGGAAACCAAGAAGGGCGAATTGTGTTTGTAATTCACGCTGATTTTAAGAGGCGGATTTTGGAAGCCATCTTGCCAATCCGCAGAGAACACATGCCTAGTAGCGGCCTGGAAGTAGGCCCGCTATCAAATACCTCAGTCACGCGGCTATCTCTGGTGCCCGGCTCCGATTCGACACCGCAGTGGGTTGTTCAAAGCTTGAACTCGACTAGCCACTTGCCGGAATCACTGTGGACTACCTAGTCTGCAAGAGAACTTGTGTGTGGGTCACACCCGCCCGCACTCAAATCCATTGGTCGACCGGTGCGGTCAATTCACCACCCGCTTCGCCGGTATTGACCGTCCCAGCCAACTCAGCCAACAACACATGGCATTCGTGCTCGGCACGTGGTCGGTGCTCTACCCCTTTGGGGATCACAATCATTTCCCCCTCACGAACGCGAACATTTCGATCTCGCAGCTGCATCTCAAATTCACCCTGAATCACCAAGAACAGCTCATCAGTATCTTCGTGATGGTGCCATACGAAATCTCCTTCCAGCTTGGCGAGTTTGAATAGGTTGCCGTTGAGTGCCGCCACTACCTTCGGCGTCCACTGTTCAGAAAACTGGGAGAGTTTATCGCGCAGGTTAATGACTTCTGGCATCTAGCTAAACCCTAATGTGGGAAGAACTTTGTGGCGTCCAGTGCGACGCCGATAACGGGCGGCCGGGGCCGAGTACCCCGGCTCAAGTACCTGTTTTCCTCGGGTGCCAATACTTCACTTAGCTTCCACCCAAGGCGACCTGAGAGTCTTACTGGCATCACTTATCAGCCTCCTCTGCCCGTCTTCGGAGACGGCAAGACACTCCAGCTCCGAATCACGCGGCGGGAAACACAACGCATTGAGCGACACCGGCGGGCAAACCAAGAATGTTACCTTAGACGGTTCGATCTTCATTGGGTCGGTAACAAAGCCTCGATCCGACTCTGGCAGCTGCACGCTTAGCGGACTTACGGCTGAACCCATACGCCACGACTCTGTCATTCCTTGGCTAGTTGGTATGAAGAAATCGTAGCGAAAGTGATCCCTGGCGAACCCCAGCTGAACCCCGGATTCGGCCCATGTTTCGTTATATTTGAGTCCAACGCGATACTGCGAAAAATCAAACGAACGGTTGTAAACGAAGATTCTCAGTTTGTTGATTTCTTTCTTTTCGATTCCTGCGGGATCGCCGAAAAACTTGGGCGTCCCATGATCGATTTCGACCATCTTTGTCGGGTACTTCTCCTTGACCACCGCTATCGCCTTGATGAGTCGCCCCCGAAAGCTCTTAGAAAGGTTCGACACGTCAAGTCGTTTGTACCCCGCGTATCCACAGAAAGCGAGCGACAACTCTTCAGGGCGATCGTAGTCCAAAACACTGAGTTCTCCGCTTTTCAGAGCCTTCCACTCAGACTGATCGATCTCGCAGTAGAAAAAGGCGTCGCCAGGTATGAAGTAGCTATTGTTTCCCGAACATGGCGTTGCGAGAAGCAACCAGCTTACAGCCACGATCAACACACGAGTAGTCATGTCTATTCCTCGTTGAAACGGCTTACGCGACCAGCGAATTGCCACTATGCGGATTGCATCAATCGGCCATCGATTGCTCCGGTGCCGAATGCTGCTTAACGACCAAACGCTAATTGGACCGCAGAGCCAGAAAAACGCCCACTGGATCTCGGACAATCGCATAACCTTCACCATCGAATTTTTTCATAACTTCTCCGCCACCATCGCCGACGCGCCGAAGACTTTCCGCCAAATCGTTGACTGGTAAATGCAACAACCAGACCGATGGCAATTCGTGCTTTTCACTTTCAAACTGCCAAATTTCCGCCGCAGAATTTTCTTCGTCGATGTGCATCTCAAATTTTGCGACCAGCCCGTCGCTGCTGTCCGTCGGTAGGGATTCGGCACTCCACCCGATCACATTCTGATAAAACTCTTGACACACGGCAGCGTCTGGGGTCACTAAAGAAAGCCAACTGATACGTCCTTCAGCCGTCACATTCCGCTTTGAAGCGGCCGGTTGAGTCGTCACTACGGGAATCACGCCGAATGCTGCTCCATCGCGATCGGCTAGAACTGCCCATTGGCTTTCGCCATCTTCGTCCTTACCATGCACCAGTTCTTTGCCCCCCATTTTGATCGCAGTTTCCGCGCTGCAAGCAACATCTGCAACCTGGAAGTGAGGCATCCACTGCAGTGGCAACATTTCGAATTCGGGCTTACGATCTCCGAGACCAATGATGGGTTCGCCCAGGTTGTTCATCAGATCCTTGCGCCAAAGCGGAGCATCACCCGTCGTGAGCACGCTTGAATAGAAATCGAGTTCACGCGCATGTTCCGGTACGGCAATATCAGCGCTTAGGACACCACCAACACCGTGGACAGTTGGATTTCGCATACTTCACTTTCTGACTTATTCAATGTAGATCGGCTCGACGAATTGGAGGCCACTCTGCACGGCTGCGTACGATTGAAGTTTTCGCTAACAAATGGATGCAACTTGGTTAACGGCGAAAGCGATAAAGACGACTCAGTCCGGCCGGCTAACTGGTGCTGAATCGCCCGACACGCGTCCCAGGAAGTCTTTTGGGTTAGCCTTCAGGCTGCCAAGGGTCGTAGCTTCCGAAGTTCCACAGCTGGCCCTGCGGATCTCGGCACGAGAAAACTCTCCCGCCGTAGTCTTCATCTTTGATTTCAATCACGATTGTCGCGCCGGCCGATTTAGCGCTCGTGTAGAGCTGGTCAATATCGGCCACAACGATGTAGGGCGATTGAGTCACGGCACCTGAATTGGTTGGAGGACACTGCATACTTCCGAACTCGTCATCGCGTGCGGAGCCAAGCATGATCATACCGTTTCCGAATTTCAGTTGCGCGTGTGCGATCTTGCCATCATCACTCTCAACAACAAGATGCCGAGTGAACCCAAAGGTGCCGCACAGCCAATCGATCGCAGCCTTCGCGTCGTTGTATCGCATCGTTGGAATGATCGTGGAAATCGTGTCTTTAGGTTCTGGCATTGCATGAAACAGTTTGTAAGTAGGTTTGCCTGTTGACGTGAAACTCCTGCCAGCAGTCGGCGGGACGGAATCTACCCCAGCCAAAACTGTGGGCCCAAGTGGCTCCATTGCTCTCCGCAGCCCAACGTCCTAGCCAGCACGCCAGCTAGTGGTCGCGGATCCAGTCTTCCAATTCTGCACCGACGAAAACCTCAACGACTTCGCCATCGACGAGCTTAAACATGCAGGGCTTACGTAGCTGGCGAATCGCAGCATCGTCATACACAACGGAACTTGCCGCTACCACAACCTGAGTAGGAGCAATTCCTGAGCTGGCTGCCTGCTGGAGGGACTGGTTTGGTGAACCGTGTGATCCGATGTGAAGCATTCGAGCGGCCACTCCTTGCTCGTTGAGTCTCGTGATTAGGTTACTAAACTCTGCGAACCTGGCGTTACATTCTCGATCGTACATGTCGGAAAGCAAAACATACGACGCACCCCTTAGTTCCTCAGGTGACATGAAAGCCGCGATTGAATTAGCAACGGGTTTACCGATCAGAGCCCGCCCAGTCCGGTCAGCCGATTTGCCAGGCCAAACAATCGCGGCGACGAAAAACACAACAAACAGCAATACTGCCGCCACCAAAATTGGAACAAGTTTTTTCATGCGTCCACGCTTAATTGAATAACGGCGAAGGCGTTGCTAGAGCACTATCCTCAGCAATTCCACAGTACTCTGCTACAGAGTATAAGTCTCGGCCTTTAGCAAAGATGCCGGCAAGGCAAGCGCAACTAGTTCAGCCCGCAGTCAAACGGCCCGCCAAAGTCTAGCAGCCACCAAGCGTCTAGCAGCCGTCAAGCGTCTAGCAGCCGTCAAGCGTCTAGTAGCTATCCAGCCTAGAATTTAGAAAACGCCGTTTGTGTTGCGAATCTTTCCTCCGTTGACCAGCACATAGAACCGCATGAATCCATCGAGCGGTTGAATTGTGTCCCAATGCTCTACGATTTTTCCGTCGCGAATCTTCCACATATCCATAATGTTGAACCCCTTCTTGTCGTTACCTCGGTCGGTTCTTTTCATGGTTACATGGGAGTGAAAAACCACTTGATCTCCATCTACAAGTATTTGCTTAACATCGTAGCAGTAGTCAGGAAAACGCTGCGTGAAAGCTCGTACGACCTCGACTAGACCGTCAATGCCATCCGCAATATTTCGGTTGTGTTGAACATAAGAATCGTTTGCATAGTTGCTCAGAACATAATCAAAATCGTGCTCGTTCATGAGCTTTTGGACGAAGTCAGCAACCAGCCCAGCGCACTCAATCTCCTCTGCGGACCAATGGTCCTTCTTAAAGCGATCGAGATCTACGTGAAGCGTCTCCATTTCTCAAGCCCCATGTGAAATGCGTTCAACGAAGTGCAGTTGCCTACCCAATTTCTTTCTCAAAATGGAACCGATCGCTGGGCGCATCGCAAACCGCGAAAGAAATTTGCCCTATACGAGCGAACAATCCGCCCGATCCGATGCACACGCACGTTATCCACGTTTAGCGTGCAGCTCTCAAGTTATCGCTACTGCAGCCGAGTGTGCCGCCCCTGTATCGGGCCCCTGCAACAACTTCAGCGAGACGCCATGCCGAAACACAACGATTCGCCGTGATGGTTATGCCAATCGCGGACGCCGCAGCACTACTTGCTGGCAATTCAGGAAGCACTCAAACTCGCATGACCGTGGAGCGCCGCTTATTAAGATTCAAGCGGCGTACCTAGCTGCCCGGAATCCAAAGCTTGCTTTCGCCTTGGGCGGGTGCGGAAGGTTCGTTGCCGGGCAACACTAGGCCAGAGTCGTTTGCGACTGGTGAGGCAGCGGGTGGTACCCCGCCGGGTTGCTGCATTCCTTGGACTCGCTGAAGGAACGATAACAGGTATGGGTCGTCCGGATGTTTCTTGATCTTATCTACGAGGTACAGCTGAGCTTCTTGATCCTTGCCCTGTGATGCCAGCATCCCCATCTTTTCAAGCACGATCTGTCCAACCGGGGCCTTGAGCTCGATCGCGGCATCGTAAAGCTCGTCGATCAATTCACTAACACGATCAGGGTTGCTCTCCTGACCGATCACTTGACCAATCACCATGCTGCGAAGCTCAGGATCCTTCATCAGTTCAGGTCGACCGTACATTACCCCGCACAGCTCGCGTATCTTGCGTTCGGATCCTAGCTGCACCATCTCTGAATAGACGGCAAGTAGAAATTGATCTTCCACGTCTTCGGACGAAAAATCGAAACGAAGTAGATCGATCGGTCCATCGAGTTTGATTTCGTTTCCAACGATCCGCAGATTGCTCTTCGGGATCTCTAAGTCCAATCCTGAGTAAATGTCGTGCACGGCCGAGAGTGTTAGCCCTGAGACCTGACTGCATTCGAGGTGATACAGGAAACAAAGGAGCTTGAACCGCTGCGATTCATCCTCATGGATTTCAAGCGGCGATTTTCCATCGAACAAATTCAGGGGCATGTTTAAACAGTCCCGAACAACCAGTTTTGCCTGAGCGCTCTTTTCGATGGGACCAATCGTTTCGCCAGGTTTCACATGCGCACGCTCTAGGACGGTTGTGTAGAAACCAAAACTCGCAGGCTTAGACAACTCTAGTTCTGCTCCAAGATCCAAGCTTTCGATGATCTCATCCACTTCGGCTCGCTGTCCAACAACATTGGAGGCCAGGACGAGAACGCGACACGGGCGATCGGTCTGCTTGCCAAAAACGGCCACCGTCCCTTGGTGACTAACATGATCACCGGGCTCGCGAATCGAACCATCGAAGACACTGAACACGCACTTGGCAGGAACTTCATCTCCAACAATGGCGGCCTGAACACGCTTGCCTTCATCGCCGTTATCCTCGAACGTATTCGAGTTGGATCGTAGTAGCTGGATCGCGGCTTCGTCGTCAGCGATTTCGTGATACCGGATTCGTTGGGGTGAGTGGAGTTCGTCGTCAGCGGAGACTTCAAGCGCAAGCGCTCCGTAGTACAGTCGATTTTCTTCGGACACATCCTTATTGACCGAAAGTTTACGCGCGGTATCGGCAACACCACTTCGATTCAGCTGAGCCAATTGGCAGATGAGCAATGCACTTAACGGCCCTGGGCTGTCTGGGAAATCTCGGAGGATGGCTCGCAGCTTTGATTCTGCTTGACCGTATCGAAACGTCTTCGTAAGCGCACCGACTTCGGTCATGCGTTCACGATATGGTGCATCTCTTGGAATAGGCAGATCAGTAACAGGTGTACGACAGAGTAAGTTGAGGGATGATTTGTCGAACGGCGCCTGGACTTCCTCGGAAGCAAGATTCTCGAACATATTGATCCAGAACCCCGCGACGCTCAAATCTCCCGTTGCGCGCAGTGAACCGAGCAGCATGGTGATCGAAGTGAGCGTGATTGGATGCAAGTCCTCGCGCGATTCGGCAAAGCTATCCAGTAGATAACGAGCGGCTTCCTCAGCAGGCCCACGTTCAATCCCGACAGCCATCGACTTCATGGACAACGCGAGAGGATTGTCGGGCTTAAGCTGCAAGAATCGCTCAGAGGTCTGTATGAATACTTCGAATTCTTGGAGCTGCAGAGACAATTCGCTCTTCGTAGCCAGCAGCCAAGCGGTGTTGGGAGCCTCTTGAAGCAACTGATTGATGCGGTCCAGTGCTGCGACGGCTTGCCCACCTTGGATCAGTTTGTAGACCTTTTCTAAGTCCTGCGCGTTATCAACGCATTTGCAGAATTTTACTTTTTTACCGTTCCCGCACGGACAAGGTGCATATTGATCGATCGACATGATCTTCCGTTCTCAGTTGCGAATTGGCTGTTGTGGCCGCAATTTGGCCGCCGTCAATGTTGGGTTTGACTGAAGTCCGTCAGTCTACCACTTCACCGACTATTCGAATAGCAACAACGCTTTTTGAGGACAAATGCGGAACGAACAAAACCTTCGAACCTAGTGCAGCCATCGCTCAGTAGCGAGCGCTCGACCAGAACCTCGCGTGCCCGCACCAGCTCTCGCCGCCCCCTCCTGTGGCGGGCCAGCGTCTTGGCGAGCTCTCGTTTGCTGTGGACGCGGGTTTAGCAGCTTACGCTTGTGCCGTCGCCCGCATCGACGCGAAAGCTGCCAGCGATTGCCAGCAATTCCACTTGCAGTCAGTACGCGCCGTTTACGGCAGTTTGACCTGCCGCATTCACTGGCCGCTCTTCGCGCGCCGGGCAAAAATTGTTCAACTGCTGACATTGCGGTCGAACACCGCGGCCAGCGGCAGAAAAAAATTGCGGTACGGCATACCTAACGCATTCACTGCAGGTGAGAGCTTTTCCCAGAGTTTAGAACGAAACCTTGCGCAACACACTGTTCTATATCCCCCATGATTTTCTCGGCCTGCCGCTGTTAGGATTCGGCTGGGCTCTTGGCGGAATCGTGGTCGCATTTTTCATTTGGCTGCTGTGGCGAATGAAGTCTAGCAGCCACTCG
>DNPC01000802.1:0-16993 GCA_003501565.1 Planctomycetaceae bacterium
CATAGATGGTAGCCGTGGGTCGAAGACCCACGGTATGCCGATCAAACAAACGCCGACCGGGAACCGGTCGTAGATCAAACCATGCGGAGGCAATTCGCGTTTCTCATGGTCTGCGACCCCTTTGGGGTCGGGTTTAATTCTTGTGACGCATCCCGGGGGTGGCGCTGCGCTTACCACCCGGCTACCCTCTACAACCGGTTCCCGGTCGAAACCTGCGCCTGAACTTCCTTCAAAAGCCGGCTCGCCTCCCGACGATAAAAGACCCATTCAATAATCTGATGCACGTGAAGAAGTGGCAAGTCTGATCTTTGCAAACGGCTGCGTTCAAACCACTCCTTGGCCTGAAGCATGTCACCACCACTCGCGTAAGCAACGGACATCATCGCGGCAAAGATGGGCAGGTCCTTGGTGTCAGCCCTCTCTACCGTTTCTTGCAACCAGTTGATTGCTTCATCATGTCGACCGGACCGCAGCTCAAATAAGGCCTTGGTAGCAAGTTGGAAATCTTGGACATCTTCACCAGAGATGGCTTGTTCTGCCAGCGTTTCAATCTCGATCGCAGGTTTGCTCCCAAGCAAACATGCGAAACGCGTGATATGGCTGGCGGAAGACGGGGATAATTCTTCGCTCCGGGATGTTGCCAATTTCAACAATCGTCCCAGCTCAGCTTCGTAAGCCTGTCGATTCTCAGTCAGCAATAGGAAAGGCGCAAGTCCGAAAGAGACCTGAGTTTTGTGCTCAAACGCTTCAAGCTGCTGCGCACTCTCAATTGCAGACAGGATGAACGTATCATCAGGCAAGTTACTCGTTCCCAAATACTCAAGCCAAGCAAGCTCTGCGATTGCCGTGTGTAGCTTTAGGCTTTCTGGCTTTGTTTCCTTCAACTTGGTCGCCAACTTCCAAGAAGACGTAATTGTTTGTTCTAAAGTGAACTTGAGCTTCGCTGTAGCTCGCTTGCGATAAGACTCGCTCCAAGGCTCAAGCGTCCAACTTGACATGTAGTGCAGATAACCAAAAGCAAACGATTCCTTGGCGGCCTCTACTTCTCCTAGTTCAGATAGGGCTACGGCCATCGGGAATCGAAATGCCGCATTTGCAAACTTATCCTTCTGCTCACCGGCGACCTCCCGAAACACGGTGGCTGCCGCTTCGTATTCCCCCACTTCGCAGTACAACAGACCAACGAGCCAGCGGGCCTTTCGAGTCGGCTTGTAGTCCAATACTTTCTTGGCTGCATTGAGAGCAACTACGGCATCCCGATCAGACTCGGGTGCTTCAAATCCTGCCCACTGGGCCCATGACAAATAGGATTCGCGAAGCAGTTTATGTGTGAAATTCAGTCTGTCATCCATCCTGTTGTCGACTACTACTGACAGCGCCCTAGCGAGTTGTTCTATGCCTTCTTTGTAGCGCCGTTGCTTCACCATCGACTCGCCGTATCGCGCACGCGCGGTCCAATGAAGAACTGGATCAGCACTATCATCCGAATTGAGTAGGCTCAAGAAGACTGCTGCTATCGCCTCAGATTCCGAATGCCTACCCTCGTCTTTGTACATTTCGTCGAGAGACTCATATGCGTAGAGCAGTGGGTTAACAATATCTCCGTTGTCCAGTGAAAGCGTCGATGATGGGAGGAGGCCGCTGGTGACGACTCTTTGAAACAACGCCTCTGCTTCTAGGTTGCGGCCTAGATCTAGGTAATTTGCTGCCAGCGATATCGCAGTCTCCGTCCACAGAGTTGATTTCGTTCCAAAGAATTCCTCACGTCTCGCCAAAGCTTGCTCGAAAAACCCAAGGAACGCGTCGGTGTTTCCCGCTTGTTTTTCGAGATTCGCCGAATTGAGGAGAAGTTTCACTACTTCAGGGTGATTTGACTCCAACATGCGATCGGCTTGGAGACGTAGTTCCTTTAGCAAGAGTCTCGCCTGATTAAACTTGCCTCTGCTCGCTAGAATATTTACCAACACTTCTTTAAGCCTAATCAACCGAACGCTACTCAAGCCGGCGATCTGCTCAGCTATTTCAATTCCTTCTAAAACGATCCTCTCGGCCTCCTCAGATCTCTCCAGTTTCATTAGCGCTTGTCCTTGCACGATCTGTGCTACAGCAACGACTAGACTTTCATTGCCATAGATTGACCGCATTGTTTTCGAACAGTCGCTCAATATGGACAAAGTCTCTTGTGGTTCTGTTACCACCAGTGCCGAGGCCAAATTGAAAGACAGCACCAGTCCCTGCCGAGTTGAACGCTCTCTCGGGCTTAACGCCTGAACGGCTTGCCTAAGAATCTCGATTTGAGCATGGAGCATGCCTTCCTTTCGCCTCGTGGTTGCCAATCCGATTGCCGTGTTGATCGTTAATTTGTCGCCTGCCCCGAATTCCTTCGTACAGTCCGCTAGTAGCGTTTTGTAAATCTCGCTCGCTTCTTTATAGTCGCCTGCGTTCACGTAGCTCTCAGCTAGCGATTGTCTTGCCTCAAGAGTGTCTCTATCCAGTTTTCCGAAACTCTCTTCCAGCTTCGACACTACTTCGACCAACTCAGCGATTGCTCGTTCGAAATCCTGCGAGCCACGGGCCAACAATAGACCACGAAGTCTCCGTAACTTGAGAATCTGTCGTGGATTGCTCTTCGCATCATCCGATCTCAACTCAATGGCCAAATTCGCCTGGTCAATAGCACGAGCATCCATTTGCAAGGTAGAGTAAATCTCTACAAGTGCCGTGCGGACAGCTGCTTCAACTGAAGGCTGTTCGGCAAATGCGTCCTTGAGTTCGCGTTCCGCTTTCTCGATGACGCTCATGATTGTTAGGTCTGGACTGGTCTTATCTCCTGGAAGCGCGGAACCAAAGAGCCCTTCAACCATAAAGTCGACTACTGCTTGGGATTCATTTGCCCTTGCTTCCGCTTTCTTGGCTTCCTCGTCGGCACGTTCGGATTGCTTCGTGGCAACCTCGGTCTGTTTTTCAGCTTCTTGTTTGGCGAGTATTGCTTGCCAGGCCTGCCAAGCGGAAAAGCCTGTGGCACATAGCAGAGTGATCAGAACAACACCCGCGGTGGCAACAAGTGAACGGTTCTTGCGATACAGCTTTTGCAACTTATAAACTGTCGACGGCGGGCAGGCCTCTACCGCGTCACCGCTCAAGAACCTGCCAATGTCTTCGCTAAACTCACGTGCTGATTGATAACGCCTACTACGATCCTTTTCCAAGGACCGCATGACAACCCAATCGAGTTCATTGCTTACAAGGCGGTCGAGCTTGGCGACGTTTACACCACGTCGCTCCGCAATCGTCTCGCGAGCGTCGTCCTTCAAGGTGCTGAGTCGCTTGCTAGGCTTGGGTGGTTCGGTCTCACAGATACGCTCACGCAGCTTTTCAAAGCTGAGGCCCTTCACTTCCTCACGATCGACGGGAAGTGAACCCGACAGCAACTCGTACAACATCACACCCAAGGAATACACGTCGCTGCGAACATCCACGTCGACACCCGACAGCGAGGCTTGCTCGGGGCTCATGTACAGCGGTGTGCCCATCAGCTGAAACATACCAGTGAAGAGCGTTTTGTCGGTCAGGTTGTCGGTAAGTGCCTTAGCAACACCGAAATCAATGACCTTAACAACGGCTCGTCCGTCCTGCTCAGTCACCAAGACGTTGGATGGCTTGATGTCGCGGTGGATGATGCCTTTGTTATGCGCATGCTGGATAGCGTCGCAGGCGTCCTGGAATAATTTGAGTCGCAGGCGAGTTGGCATTTTGAGTTGATCGCAATAGTCCGTGATTGGGATACCACGCACCAGTTCCATCACGAAGAAGGGTAGCCTGGATTCCGTCGTGCCAGCGTCAAGGACCTTGGCAATGTGCGGATGGTCCATCATTGCCAAAGCCTGTCGCTCGGCTTCAAAGCGGGCAACGACTTGCCGACTATCCATGCCGGGTTTAATGATTTTCAGTGCGACTTTTCGGCGAACCGGCTCCAGCTGCTGCGCGAGATATACAACGCCCATACCGCCCTCACCGATCGGCTCCAGCAGTTTGTAAGGGCCGATCTGCTTGGGAAACGAATCCGCTTGGAATTCTTTGACAGAGCGTACGGACGGCTGGGAGTCTTGAGTAACGTCAAATCGCGAGTCGACACTTGCGTGCCCTTCCGTTTGGTCACCGTCGAGGTACGAATCACGGTCTACGCCGGACGGCCGGGAGTCCAACTCTGACTCGTCGCCGAGATCCATGAAGCCCGCCGCCTCGGCTTCGTTCCCCAGCATCTGAGCCAGTGCTTCCGCCATCAGCGGCTTACGAACACGGATTTCACTCAACAGTTTTTGTCGCTCCGCTTCGGTTTCCAACGACTGAAGCTGCCAGAACAACTCATCCATCGAACTGTCAGACATATTGCTACTCATAGAGCGGATCGCAAGAAAGTGGACATATCGTGGTCCGGGCATGGTGGCCGGGCATGGGGGGCCGGGCATGGTGCCGGCAACACATCCAGCGAACGGAACGCGCCGAACGGCTTCTACCAAGCATTGAAGCGAGATCCTAGCCTTGAGTGCCTCAGACAAAACTGAAATTTTATTTGAAAGCCACGGCAGTATCCGAAACTCCAGGCATTTCTGGGATTGAATCTGGGTTCTTGATATACTGAGCCGATGGGAAATTCTACGGATTCACTTCTGCAAACGCTCTTTTCCGAGCTGCGATTCATTGCTCGGCAAAAGCTCAGCACTGAACGACCTGATCACACGCTTCAGGCCACCGCTTTGGTGAATGAGGTCTTCATCAAGTTCAAAGATCGCAGCGTCGATTCTGGCTGGCAGAGTCGCTCACACTTTGTGAGAACTGCTGCAGAGGCCATGCGACAGGTACTCGTGGATCATGCCCGGGCAAGGCTAACCAGCAAGCGAGGTGGCGGGCAGCCCAAGCAACGTTTTGCCGACGTGCCAGTCGACCTTCCATTGCCTTCGGAAGAGATCATTGCCATCCACGAATGTTTGGATAAGTTCGCCGAGGAAGACCCCGTCAAAGCCGACTTGGTCAAACTGCGAGTGTTTAGTGGAATGACTAATAAGGATGCGGCTGCGGAATTGGGCATCTCGCGTCAAACCGCCGACCGCTATTGGTCTTTTGCCAAAATCCGTCTCTACACACTTATCAACGGTTCGGCCGAGTAGTCCGGATCGAGTCCGATATTCTTTGCTGCTTTTTACTAAGCAGTCGTTGCGTTTTGTTCTGACACCGTTGCGACTTGCGGTTCGTTGTCTTTCGAATCGGATGGACAAGCCTAGATCGGCAAGCTGTTCGCATTCGACGCTTCGGTCGAATGCTCAGCGTTCTTGATGAATCTGCTCGTGTGAACTTCGTACGATGCAACCTGTGCCACTTAGAAGCTTGCCGAAGTAGGTTCGGTGTCCCCTGGTCATCATCCTGTCGGTGATAGATTTGCGAAAAACACCCCTCTGCCGTTTGGCAAAAGCCCCTTCGCCAATTCCAGCAGCCACCGGAATACTCCCAGACTGCAGTTACCCAACTTCGGCTATTCACACGAAACTTATGTCTGCTAAATGGGTTGGTGATTCAGAGTAGCCGCCTCTCTGAACTAGTGTTCTTGTGTTGAGCAAACCGTTCTTCATTGTTCGAGACTTTGAATCGGAAGTCTTGGGCTCAATTGCTGCTCCGATCATTTGTCCTTTTGGGATAGGAAATGAACAACTCAGTCTACCGAGCTACCTTCAGTGTTCTCTTAATGTTGAGCTGCCCGCTCCTTGCCCAGGAGCCAGGCAAGATCGCAGATTCTGACCCAAAGCAACCAACTGCAAGTCAGACGCAACAAATAGCGATCAATTCGCCGTCTTATGGGGAGAGGAATGACGAACTATGGAAGCAGATGCAATCTACTCCGCCGGATCAAGATCGAGAGTTCTTGATGGTCAATCTCATGAAGTTCCGCAAGAAGGCGAAGTACGCAGATGGCCGCAAAACGGATCTGTCGGGCGAACAAGCAAACGCCCGTTATGCTCCCATCAAGTTTCTCGGCCAGATTGGGGCCCAAATTGAGTTCGTAAGTCGTGTAAATGGACAGCTTGGCAATTCAAAACCAATATGGGATGAGGTTGGCATTGTCCGTTATCCTTCACGAGCCAAATTCATCGGGATGGTGACCAATCCTGAGTTCGAGAGAAAAGCAATCCACAAGGACGCCGGCCTTGAGGTGTCGCAAGTACTTGTAACCGAACGCGTTCCGTGGAAGTTTCAGGGTGCGAAACGAGTAAGCGATGAAAGCGACAGTCTTAACCTCGCCGAGTTGATTAAGTATCGGGAGATCGCAGAGTATGACGATCTCTTTGAGCAGAAGCGTGCGCGTACTGGCAAACAAGCAATGGACTTATTTGACACTGCGACCGAAAGTCTTCTGCGGAAAGTGGGTGCGAAACCGGTGTTGAAAACGAAAGTCATCGGTACGCTGATTGGCGACGGTCGCACGTGGAGCGAATTCCGTTTACTTCATTTCCCAAGCCTTGCTGCGTATACAAGCTACTCCAGTGGCATCGGAAAGTTAAAGGGAGCGATCAATCATCGCAACGCAGCCATCGAAGATGTTTACGCATTGAAAGTCGAAACAATGTCTTTTGCAAAGAAGCTTGCATTGTCGATTGCGACAACTGCTTCTGGGCAAAACCAGAGGCAGCCTGTCAGTACGCCTGACGGTCAAAAGCAGGAAGGTCCGTAGATATTCTCATGAGAGAAATGGACTGAGAGCGATGCAACCCGTGCGTCCAAGTTATTCGATGAAATTGAGTAGGTGCCTTCGAGAGCAAGAATCTAAATATCCAAGAAACCAAGGTACGGACTATCTCCCTTAAGCATCCTCAGGCAAACTGCTTTCAACGACTGGTGCTGGTATCGGCTCGGAAGCTCCTCCGCCTACCCAAGGAGAAGTGATCAGACGCTCGACGTTGACTCGCCTTGAAGACGGCGAACAATCAGCAACCGACAAGGTACATAGGCCCAATGATGAAAACACTACTCCCCGTCTGTCTTGTTCTTCTTCTTGTGTCGGTTGCCGACGCTCACGAGGGCCATTCCCACGTTCCCTCAGAGAGAAAGAGGGGAGAAATCGTCAGGCTCAACACGGAACCGGCCGAGCAACGATTGGTGATGTTTCAGAATGCTCCGCAATCACCAACACCTGAACTGGCAAAGCTGTTCACACCATTTCAAAAAACGGTGAAGGTTCGTTTTGACCAGAACTATCTGTTCGTCGAATCCAATGGTATGCCCGCTCATCCGATGATGGTTGGCATAACGGCTTGGCAACAACAGGTACCGTTACCGCAAGCGTATGTTGGAGAAAATGCTTGGCGGATTCCGCTCCATCCTGTGCCAGCGAAGAACCCGATGTCGACGAAGGAGCATTTCTTTCGCGGGGCGATCGCTCTGGCCGTCAACGGTGTACCGATTTTCAATCCGATTAAGAACGACGGCAAGACGGACACGATGAAAGCTGGCGAACTCGATCAATGGGGTGGGCACTGTGGCCGAGCGGACGACTACCATTACCACGTCGCCCCCGTGCACCTGGAGAAGATTGTCGGTGCAGGAAAACCAGTAGCTGTCGCACTCGATGGTTATCCGATTTACGGTTACAACGACCCCAACGGCAAGCCTCCAACCGATCTCGACTCGCTCAACGGCCACAAGGGTCCCGATGGCAAATACCACTACCACGCCACGAAAACATTCCCTTATCTGAATGGCGGATTCTACGGTGAAGTCGTGGAGCAAAATGGACAAGTCGATCCGCAGCCGCGAGCGCGACCGTTGCGTCCATCGCTAAGCGGACTGAAGGGTGCGAAGATAACCGGCTTTGAAAACCCAAAGCCCGACAGTTACGTCGTCCTCTACGATGTAAACGGCAATAAACGATCCGTCCAATACTCGGTAGCCGATGACGGGTCAGCAACCTTCAACTTCGTGTCGCAGCAAGGCACGACCACTAAAAAGTACACACCGCGCCAAGGTGGCGAAGGAGGAGATGCAGGCCGTCGCAATGGCGCACCGTCTCCCGAAGAAAAACGTCCGCCACGAGCAAATCAAACTGCGGGCGAGCGTCGCAATGGTCAGCCGAGACAACGCGGAAGCGGGCAAGGTCAAGGTGGGGGAGGTGCACGTCAGGGCGGAGGTGGCAATCCGTTATTGCGAGCACTTGATGCCAATCGTGACGGGATGCTCGACGAGGCTGAGATTCAGAAAGCTGCAGCGGCACTGCAATCTCTCGACAGAAATCGTGACGGACGACTGACTAGCGACGAGCTTCGCGGCACCGGAGGGCAGCGAGGACAAAATAGGCGCGAGCAAGTTGATCGTCCGCAAAGAGATCGCGGACAAGGAGGTCGCACGCAAGGTGACCGTCCGCAGCGAGGTGGTCGGCAAGGAAACGATCGTCAGAATCAAGCCGGTGGTCCACGCGGACCACAGCCCGGTGATGGACCGCGTCAACCGTGGATTCTTGTTCACGCTGCTGAAATCGATCTGAACAAAGACGACATCATCAGCCGTGACGAAATCGTGGGTGAAGCGGACCAAGTGTTTGGAAGTTACGACACGGATCAGAACGACGAACTCTCTGATTCGGAGCTGAACGCGAAAGGAAACGTTCGCTCGGCAATGGGAGGATTCCTGCGAGGACACGCGAAGGAACTCGACCGGGACAATGACGGCGTGCTGACTCGAAAAGAGGTCGTCGACAATGCAACGAAAATGTTCCTGAAAATCGACTCCAACGCAGACGGCAAGATCACGAAGACAGAACTCGAAGCCTCGCGCCGTACCGGTAATGTTCAGCAGTCTGATTCATCAGGATTAGACACTGCAACGAGTTCTAAACCAGAAGCAACCGACGGTGCGACGACGCCAACAGCAAAAGGATTCGTGACCTCATCCACCACGGCCCAACCTAACTTCGTCTTCATTCTGATCGATGATATGGGCTGGCGCGACATGGGATTCTCCGGCAACAAATTCATCGAGACTCCGAACACCGATCAAATCGCTCGCGAAGGAATCATTTTCTCGCAGGCCTACGCCAGTGCTCCCAACTGTGCTCCAAGCCGAGCCTGCATCATGTCGGGGCAGTACCCACCACGACACGGCATCTACACCGTCGTCGATGAACGACACGCTCCCGGTTCGGCCCACCACAAGATCACGGCGGCGCACAGTAATGACACGATGGACACCGAAGTCTTCACGATTGCCGAGTGCTTAAAAGAGGCGGGCTACGCGACGGCCGCCTTCGGCATGTGGAACCTCGGTCGAGGCCAATCCGGCCCCAGCACAGCCACCGGTCAGGGTTTCGACTTCTACAAAAAGCCACGCGACTTGGGCTTTGACCAACGGGCTTATTTTGACCAAGACGGTGAGTTCATTACCGACGTGTTTACGAATCACGGAATCGAATTCATCGAAAACAACAAAGATCGTCCGTTCTTTCTCTACCTGCCGTATCACGCGATTCATGCCCCGTTCGAGCCCAAGTCCGAACTCGTTGAAAAGTACGAACGCAAAGCGAGGGAAACGCGAAACCGCAATGCCGATCCTGCTTACGCGGCGATGATCGATGCCGTTGACCAAAACGTCGGTCGAATCATGGATACGCTGAAGCGGCTGAAACTCGATGACAACACAATGGTCATCTTCACATCCGACAATGGCGGCATCCCTCAATTCGTTGCACCGCTCAACGGAAGCAAAGGCGCGCTTTACGAAGGCGGCATCCGTGTGCCCGCCTGCGTGTGGTGGTCTGGTATCAGGAACGCGGGCCGGACTTGTGACGCACCGATTCTCGGCATGGATTTCTATCCGACGATGCTGGACGCAGCGAATGCAAGCCGTCCCAAGCAGACTCTGGATGGAGTGAGTTTTCTTCCTGTTCTTCAGAACACGGGTGAAGTCGAACGTGACGCGGTCTTCTGGCATTTCCCCAGCTATGTAGGTCGAGGAAAGCCATCCAGCGCGATTCGGATGGGGGATTGGAAGTTGATTGAACACTACGAAGATCGAAGCCTCGAACTCTTCAACCTCGCGGAGGATGTTGGCGAATCGCGCAACTTGGCGAACGTCAATCAAGCAAAGGCTAACGAGCTTTACGCACGACTGACGTCATGGCAAAAGGAAACGTCGGCTGCGATCCCATCGCCTTCCAACCCGAACTACGATCCCACCGCCGGCCGCGAAAGGCAAAAGAGAGGCCAAAAAGGTGGCGGGCAGAACCCCGGACAGAAAAGGTAGCGCGAATCTGTTATCCGGTTGACGTCAAATCCCAGACCGACGCGAATCAGTGAAGTGAAGAACTCTGAGAGGTTGGACAAGCCTAAATCGGCAAGCTGTTTGCGTTCAACACTTCGGTCGAATTCAACACCATCTTGATGAATCTGCTCGTGCCAACATCGGGCGACGCAACTTCAGCGACTCAACAAAAGTAAGAACTCGCGTCGGTGAGGTTGTTGAGTCTCTTATCGAGAGCAGCTCATCTTCTTATTGCGGGCGGCAACGTTCCGTTTCGAGCCATTCTGGCCTATGGATTCGTGGAGTTCGGTTCTTCATCTGTCGATGGTGCCTTTGTTGGCTCATCATATGTCGAGACATTGTCGAACACTGTCGGCAGATCCAGGATAGGAATCAAGCTGCCGTGGCCTTGTTGATCCTTCACTCTTAGCATCTCGCGAGAATCAATCGAGCCCGAATGGTTGGAATGTGCATCCATCGCAATCCTGTCGCTGCTGGATACTGAAACGATTGAATCTACAGCGTCGACGGCCAATCCTGCACTCGCGTTCCCTGAGCTGAAGATCAACACTTTACGATCTGTTTTATCTGGGCGAGTAGTGCTGTGAGACAACTCGTGTGGCATTTCAGCAATGGCAATGTTCGATCTGCGCCGTAAGTTGTGTACTCCCAGAAACTGCTTGCCTAATCCTGGTGGTTCAAGTAACCGACGCGGAAGATCGATGATCTCCAGTACGTCATTGAGCAAGACAGCGTACTTTGTGCCGGCGTTGAATGTGAGGTACGTTTGTTGAACAACGGATTCCTTGTTTTCGACTTTTGAGCGGCGGCGCAATGGCGCCACCGATAGTTTGGCGTGGGCAGTTGCGACCTCAACGATTTCGTCATGAGCCAGGAGTGATTCCTGATTGATGACGAGAACGTTTTGCGAATCCCGCACTAGTGAGCCGATATAGGTGTCGAGCCCAATTAGATCTGCAGGTGGAAATGAGACAATCTCGTCATCATATGCCAAGAAAATGTCATCGATGGAATCCACCACAATACCCAACAAAACCGAGTTGCTCTGCATCGCTACGACATGTTTGTTCGTGCAACTAGATTCGTCTGCCGCTTGGGCGTGCTCCCCAGTTAGCGACATCAGGTCAAACAACGGCAAGCTGCAGCCTCTCAATTCCGTTGTTCCTATACAAGACGGGGAGACGCTGAAGATAGAAGTTGTCACAGTTTCAAGCTGGAAGACTTCTTGAACTTCGGCTAGTGGCAACGCGAACCTTCGGTGCCCCAAGGAAAACATTATGTGCCTAGACGAACTGATGTGGCGTTTTGCGGTTGTGTGATCCTTGCGACCTTGTCGACATGAAACATCGGTGTAGACTCCCGATTTCTGGAATAGCCCTCGGACGTCAATGACCTGTACCAGTTTGTCGTCTTTAGGGCTACGGAACACCCCCGACACGTACGGCCCCCGAGTTTCGGGATTGAATTCACTAAACTCTTCTCTGATTCCTTTGAAGACTTTTCCTGTTCCACCAATGAGGACACCAATCAATAAGCCGTTCTGTTCGAGAATGGCGACCTTGTCGTGTTCTGATTCAGTCGTTGATTCTCCGAATAGCATCGCAAGGTCGATAACTGTGATCGCGGTATCCCGGAGATTGAAGGTTCCGCGTATGAAGTCAGGTGACAACGGAACCTTCACCATCGACGCTGGCAGTTGAACAACCTGCTTTATGTACTTTGCTTTGATCGCGAACTCGCAATCTCCGAGGTGCACCGAGCCAAACATCTCATCGCAGACGTCCGTGTCGGCTGGTGTTTCTATGCTGCTCATCTCGAGTCTTTCTTTTGCGTCGGCAATCTAGAAATTAACTGCACATCGTAAGTGAATCGCTGGGCGTCAACCGTTATCTGCCGCCCGAGCTCTCCGCCGCCGTCGGCATGAACGATTTTCATACCCACCTGCTTCAAACCCGATACCGCCGCCTGAAAGTTTGCCTCGCCAATCAGTGGTCTGGTTCGCGACGTCAAGAAGCTTGTCATGTTCCCGCCACCGGCAACGATAGCATGGACGTCTCCAATATCGCTTTTCTTGATCTTCATCAGGGCAAACAACGATCGGATGGCCTGGTCGACGAAACGTCCCCCAATCTCAAAACTCCTCTCAGGATTGCTGGGGAGCAGGCAGTGTGCGAGCCCACACTTCTTCTCTTGTCTCCATATCAAACCGATGCCGACGCAGGAACCCAAGATCGCCTTTAGGTGTTCATGACGTTTGGCAATCTTGACTTCACCGATATGAACGTGCAGGGTCTTGGGCTGTTCAGCACAGACATCATGCAGGTTCGTGAGATCTGGGCTGATAGACAAAGTGTGTTTCTTTCTCGAGCGGAGTTTCTATGTGTGACAGCGACTCGGATTCGCCGATAATCAATCGGCCGTTTGGATTCAGTAGCTTGCAAATCAAAGAGATCACTTTCTCCTGGTCTGCCGGCGCAAAGTAAATCAAGACATTACGCAATAGGATGAGATCAAAACGCTCTCTGGAAATGAGAGGTTTAAAAAGGTTGTGCTGCCGAAACTCTAGGCAGTTTTTGATCGTCTCAACCACCTGAAAAGTTTCATCGCCTACGCACATCATGTATTCCGAGAACAATTCAGGCCTGTTTGCGCGAAAGGCACGCAGCGAGCGACCGGAATACTTACCCTCTCGTGAACGCATGACCATCTCTTCAGAAATGTCTGAACCGAGAATCTCATATCGAAATCCACGGTGCGATCCTTTGAACGCCTCGCAAAGTACGCCTAGTGAATGGGCCTCTTCTCCCGACGAGGATGCCGCTGACCAAGCCCGGAATCTGCCGTTATTTTGACGCTTCATCCAATCCGGGAGGAGCGTTTCTTCCATGTATCGCCAAACGAGTGGAGTGCGAAAGAAATAAGTCTCGTGCGTGGTAATGACGTCTACGAATTGACGCAGTTCGTCAGAATCAGACTGAATATGGTCCAGATAACTCTCGTAGGAGTCAATCTCTGACGCATTGAGCCGTTTTCGGATTCGCCCCTCAACCATCGACTTTCTATCGACGGAGATTGAGATTCCGGTGAGATCATGTGTGTACTTGATGAAGTCATCGAAGCACTTGTCGCTTAACTGCACTGTCATGTTGCAAATCTACATTGCGAATTTCTTAACGGAGTCACGCAACTTCTCAGCTCCGCTTGCAAGTTTTTCAGTCGTATCAGCGATCGACTCTGAGGCAATTGCAGACTGCTCGGTGGAATCGGCAACATGCTGGATAGCCTGCGCCACGTCGCGTGATGCCGATTGTTGTTCTTCAGTAGCGACGGAAATCTCGCTAATGGCTGAAGAAGTCTTGTTTACGCCTTCAACGATTTTCTCGAATGACTGTGCCGCTTCCTTAGAAACATCACTGCCTTCACTAATCCGTTTTACGGACTCTCCGATCAGCTTAGAAATGTCGTTGGTCGCAGCCGACGATCGCTCCGCGAGTTTTCTGACCTCGTCTGCCACTACGGAAAAGCCAAGCCCGTGCTCGCCTGCTCGTGCGGCTTCGATCGCCGCATTGAAGGCCAACAGGTTCGTTTGGTTTGCAATGTCATTGATGACTTTGACAATCTCCCGGATCTCCTCAGCAGATTCGTTGATCCGCGTCATCGCATCAATTGATTTTGCAATCGACTCCGCACCGACGCTGGCTTCCTGCTGCGTCGACTGTGCAATCTCATTGGCAGATCTGCTGTTTTGTGCGATCGAGTCAATTGATGCACTCAGTTCTTCAACCGAAGCGTTCATTTCCTCCGTCGTCGCACCAAGACCCTGCGCGCCTGTCGCGACCGATCTGGATTGTTCAGAGATCTCTTTGGCTTCGTCAAGGAACTTGTTGGCAATACTGGTCACTTCCTGCTCGATAGAAACCTGAGCGGAAATGTCAGTTCCAAACTTGATGACTTTCGTGACCTTCCCATCTTGATCGAAGATTGGGTTGTAACTGGCATTTAGAAAGACGGGATCGCCGTTCTTGGCAACTCGTCTAAACTTGCCTGACTCGAACTCTCCTGAGGCGAGTTTCTCCCACAAGAGCCGGTACTCCGCCGATGATACGTACGAGGGCTCGCAGAACATCCGATGATGTTGGCCCTGGATCTCCTCGAGGTTGTATCCCATTGCTTCTAAGAAACAGTCGTTGGCCGAAACGATCGTACCATCCGGTTGGAATTCGATAATCGCGCTGGACTTTGAGATCGCTTCAAGCTGCGTCGTGAACTCTATCTGTTGCAACTTGACTTCTGTGATATTCGTCTGAATCGAGACAAACTTCGAGAGTCGTCCGCCCTGATCAAAGACAGGATTAATAGCGAGAGAAATCCAGTAGGATTCGCCGTGTTTGTTGTAATTGAGGATCTCATCATAGAACGGCTCTTGCGCATCAAGCTTCCTACGGATGCGTTTTGTTGTTTCCGGATCAGTATGCTTGCCTTGAAGGAGTTCGCCGGGTTTCCGACCAGCTGACTCCTCGAAAGTGTATCCCGTGAGCTTCGTAAAGCCTGGGTTTACATACTCAATGCGCCCCTGATCGTCACAAATGACTACCGAGTTATCAGTTTCGTTGGCAACCAGCGAAAGAACTTCCGCCTGCTGACGGATCTCCACCTGTTCAGTCACGTCGCTTGCGAACTTGACCACTTTGACGGGGTTTCCGCTGGCGTCGAGCACGGGGTTGTAGGAAGCGTTGATCCACACCTCACTTCCATCTTTTGCGAAGCGTTGGAATTCGCCAGCCGCGAACTCACCCTGGCCGAGCTTCTTCCAAAAGGACCTGTACTCAGCCGAGTTGGCGTATTCGGGGTCACAGAACATCTTGTGATGCTGTCCCTGAATCTCATCTAACTGGTAGCCGGTGACGGCTAAGAAATTCTCGTTGGCCGTGATGATCGTACCGTCGAGCTCAAACTCGATGACTGCCTGTGCTTTACTGACTGCCGCCAGCTTTGCTTCGAATTCTGCATTGCGATTGCGAGACTCAGTCACATCGCTTGCGAACTTGACCACTTTGACGGGATTTCCGCTGGCGTCGAGCACGGGGTTGTAGGAAGCGTTGATCCACACCTCGCTTCCGTCTTTTGCGAAGCGTTGGAATTCGCCAGCCGCGAACTCACCCTGGCCGAGCTTCTTCCAAAAGGACCTGTACTCAGCCGAGTTGGCGTATTCAGGGTCACAGAACATCTTGTGATGCTGTCCCTGAATCTCGTCTAACTGGTAGCCGGTGACGGCTAAGAAATTCTCATTGGCTGTGATGATCGTACCGTCGAGCTCGAACTCGATGACTGCCTGTGCTTTACCGACTGCCGCCAGCTTCGCTTCGAATTCTGCATTGCGATTGCGAGACTCCGTGATGTCGGTTGCAAACAACAATACCTTTGACGGTGTACCGATCTCGTTTAGAACCGTTGCGTAGCATGCGTTGAGCCAAATCGTCCGGCCGTTCTTATCAATTCGAGATAGCAGCCCAGAAACAGATTCGCCCGCACTCAGTCGCGCCCAGAACTCGACGTACTCTTCTGAATCGCTATAGGCGGGATCGCAGAGAACGCGATGATTCCTGCCCGCAAGCTCTTCGGCAGCATAGTCGAAGAGATCCAAGAAGGTGTCGTTAGCCTTCGTGATTGTGCCGTCGAGTTCGAACTCGACGGTTGCTTGAACGCTGCCAATGGCCGCAATGACCTGTGAAGCCTCAACTTCCTCACGGGAAGTGTCTACATCACCCTTGATGAGCTGCTGTTTGCTCATTGATTCCCCCAGTTCGGTTTTCGGTTTTCCGCAATCTAAGAAGAGTAGGCCAATATCTAAGCGCGATCTCTAATCCAAATACTTTTCTAGATGTTTCCTGGAAGATCAGCGGTCGATCCGCCAAAACACGCAGCCAGAAGCTGAGAATGCTCTGGTATTCTCGCACGCCGATTGTTGTGATCCGCTAGGACAATCAGAAACACCGTGAGAAGCTGCGCAACGGTGCTATCGAATTATCCGTTACAAGCGTTACATCGAGAGGTACTCTACTCTGACGAAGAGTACACTGGCCTTGCTGTCAACTTCCGAATGTAAGCCTCTGTAACGAGAATGACCAAGGATTGCATTACTAAAGGTTGCATCCACAGCTGTGGTTAGGCTATCAAATCAAGTGTTTGGTGCGCCAGGACTACTTGTGCTAGCCTGAGCGGCTTGAGTTGTTCCGCGATCGATTGATTCCAAAAACCGCACAGACGCTCGAGATTGCAACGGCCGACTATCAAGGAAAGAAAGCAGACTTCACAGATCTGATTGAGACTTAGCGAGAACTACTTAGCTACCAAGTTCAAGTGGCTAGAGCTCAATCAACGCTTGCCAGCACCAGGGCCCAAATCGAATGAACGATCGGCTGCGAGTCTCATCGGTTCTTTCCGTGATTCTGCGACAGCTGTCTTCACGACCTCCTGCGATCGTCGCCCATATCTCTCTGTGGTTCGACAAGCCCAAACTGGCAAGCTCTTTGCCTTCGATGCTTCGGTCGAATTCACCTCCATCTTGATGACACTGCCCTTGCCAACCTCGGACGATGCAACTTCAGCTTTTAAGCTATCGCGGGAACTCGCGTCGGTGGTCAACAAATTCGCGTTTAGATTTGCTAGGTTAAAGGCAATCTGGGGTCAT
>DNPC01000802.1:17206-25064 GCA_003501565.1 Planctomycetaceae bacterium
AATCCAGACATTCATTCTGACCCAAGTACGCAGGCGGCATTTACGCAACCGGAGGAGTTAGACCATTTCTTCGATTCATACGCGTTTATTCAACGGCCCGACTGGGTTGGCCCAATGCTTGACTTTTTGTCCAAGCAGGACGGAATTCCTATGGTCGCAATTGCAGGATTAACTGGTTTTCTTGCTGAAGTGATAAATCAGAACCCAGGTCTTGACTCTGAATGGAACTCAAAATTGACATACGCATGTCCGGCTTTACGGAACTTGTACGCTAAGGCGAGAGAGTTAACTCCCGAAGCTATTCTCCAGATGGAACCTAGTACAGAAAACAATGACCTATTCTGGTCCGCGTTTCGCGCAAGTGGCAACCTTCAGTACGTTGGTAAAGTGATCGATGCGATGCGCCTGATTGAATTCGGAAGTGACCGGGGACAACTTGAGACGGGAGTTTCAGCTAAGTGGTCGCTCGCAGCACATCTACAGAGCTTTCCTCAGGTCCATTTCTACGCGATGACGACAGCGTCTGAACGTGAAGAAACAGTCCAGAAACATCTGAACGACGTTCTCACAAAAGATGTCGAAGCAATAAAGGCAGAATCGAGACAGTTATTAAGGCGATAGCTCGGGCACCGATTTTGGGACAAATCCTCAGTTCGGCATTATTAGAGGACGCTGGACCGGAGCCCGAGAACGTGGCACACCTTAGCGACTTAGCGGCCTGGTCTGGGGGCCTCAAGCTTTCGGACGATGCAACTTGTGCTTCGAAGCTCGCCAAAGCGGCTTCGGTGTTTCTACACAACGGCCTAACTTCGTATTCGACAGACTGATTACGAAAGCGCTGGTTGGGCAATCATGACTTTCCGCGTACGACTCTGTGGTTCGCCTTCGAGCCTCTCCCTCGAGCGAAGCCGTTGCCGTGGGTCGGCGGTATACGGAACTGTATCAAGTGGATGTACCTGAGAATGAACTAGTTCGACACAAATTCATTTGCACTCGCTGGTTGTTCCAAACCTAGCCGGGATTAACGAGCATACCTCGCATGACCTTTCCCATTATGGAAATCCTCGCGGATCTCGGTAACGGAGCCAGAGAATATACGAGGAGCTTTGAAAGAAAACCTGGCAAGATGCTAGATCTCCGCCCCAAAGCACGAACGGTTTCTGATGCAACTTGACCGGGAGTAAGAGCTTGCCCAAGATTCGTGTTAGCCCTATCGGCAAAGCTGGTTTTTGTTGGGCCAGGTGCGACGGCCAGCAGATCAACTCCAGTTCCCTTCAGTTCTCGCGCGAGGCCCTCTGCGAATACTTGTATGTACGCTTTCGTTGCACTGTAATGGGAAGCCCAAGGTGTCCCTTGGAACCCGACGATCGAAGAAACTAGGACCAATCCCCCTCTCCCTCTTTCTATAAATCTGCGGCCAAACATCCAGCTCAGTGCAGTTACGGCACGGCAATTGACGCTAAGCATTTCCAACTCGGTCTCGATTTTATTGCTCATAAATCCGCCGGATGTTCCAAACCCAGCAGATGCCACCAAGAGACCCACGTCGAGGTTTCGTGTGAACTTTTCAATAGCCCCAATGCTGTTCTCGTCTGCGAGATCTGACGAGAGAACACGGCACTCCACTCCTGATTCCGTCCCGAGTTCTCGTGAAAGAGCTTCCAGTTCCCCGGTGTTTCGCCCAACAAGAACCGAATTTATCTTCGCTTGCGCGAGCTCTTTTGAGATTTCTCGCCCAATCCCCGACGACGCACCAGTCACTACAGCCCAGGAACCGTACTTTTCCAACCGCTTTGAATTAATCATTTCGTTGTCCTATTTGACTTTTGCCCCACCGCTTGCATTTTGCAAGCCGTGTACTTGCATTATGCAAGTACACGGCTTAAAGTCAACATAAGTTCAATAAATTCAGAGGCGGGGTTCACCCTGGGCGGAAATGAAGAAAAAGACAAAGAATCACAAAAGATCCTGCTGCCCAGTCGCATGCACCTTAGACTTGATCGGAGACAAATGGACGCTTCTCATCGTGCGAGACCTGCTGGCTGGAAAGTGCTATTACCGCGACTTCAGTAATTCGCCAGAGGGGATTGCAACAAACATCTTGGCAAGCAGATTGGAGAAGCTCGTTGAACACGGTGTGGCCGAGAAGTGGACACCAAATGATGAATACAGCCGCGAGGGGTATCGATTAACTGCAAAAGGGAACGCTCTCGAGCCAGTGCTGGCTTCCGTTGCTGAATGGGGCCTTACCCACATAAGTGGAACCGAAATAAAGATAAAGCAGAAGTAGAGCCAGATTTCATTCTGAGCAGGTGTGGCGTAATCGAGCTATCTCGTGGTGACATGCACCAAATGGTCATTCACTTGACACTTCAGCGCTATGCGTTTCTTGCGCCTCGAGACTGGACTTCGTATGCCCCTAGTTCTGCAACCATCTTCGCCAGCTCATCAAAATCTTGGTCATTGCTGCGATGATTGGTAATGCAAACACGAACAGCAAACTTGCCTTCAATCACCGTTTGGGATGGTACGGCAAACCCACTTTCCTGAATCTTCAGCAGGATCTCTTGATTGACTGCGTTTAGCTCCTGAAGTGAGAGCCCATCCGCTATGTATCGGAAGCAGACGATGTTTAGAGCTACCGGTGCAAGTAGTTCCAAACATTCTTCCTGCTCCACCAAACGCTCGAGTCGCTTAGCTTGCAATACGTTCTTGTCGATGGCGTTGCCAATTCGTGTTACACCTTGTTCCTTCATCGACATCCAAGCCTTCAAGGCTCTGAATCCGCGCGAGAGTTGCACACCGCGGTCGGCAAACCTAGTCGTGTCGACTGAGATGCCTCGATCAGACGAAAGCAAGTAAGAAGGAGCATACCCAAAGGTAGAGTTTTGAGCAGAAGGTCTTCGAATCAAAACGCACGCTATCTCGTATGGCATGTATCCCCACTTATGCAAGTCAAACGCCATGGAATCGGCAGATTCTTGCTCCTCAACTAGCTTCCTCGAATTAGGAGCCCAAGCTGCAACAGAACCAAACGCCCCGTCTACATGAAACCAGAGATTGAATTGATTAGCCAACTTGCGAATGCTGCTGAGGTCGTCAATCGCGCCGCAATTCACAGTTCCAACGTTGCCGACAATACAGAAGGGCCTATATCCCTCTTGAAGGTCTGTCTCAATCATTCCTCGGCACGTATCCACGTCCATTTGGAAGTCCCGGTTGATGGGGACATTTCGAAATGCATCTCGCCCGAGTCCCATCAGCTCACAAGCCTTCAAAACCCAACTATGCGTTTCTTGACTGCCATAGATCCTGAGGGGCTCGGTAATTCCTTGAATTCCTTGTGTCCTTACGTCGAATTCGAGCATCTCGTTCCTGGCAACTAATACGGCGTTTATGTTCGCCATGGTTCCGCCGCTGACTAGAAGTCCAGTCGCGTCGTCAGGATAGCCCATCAGCTCCTTCATCCAATCAATGACTTTGTCTTCTATTACCGTGGCAGACTGGTCGTAACCAGCGACGTGAGAGTTCATCGCAGATGCCAAGAAGTCGGCAAACGCACCCGTAATCGTTCCGTTCCCCATGACCCAACCGAAGAACCGTGGATGAGCATTGCCAGTAGGATATGGAAGAATATTCTCGACGAATGTCTGGTAGACCTCTTCCAATGATGAGCCGGCAAATGGCACGGGCTCATCCAGCTTCGACCGGACCGAATCAGGTACAGACTGCCAAGCAGGTCTAAGCCGGACACTTTTCATATTGTCAACGATGTCGTCGACCATCTTATGTCCGATCTGACGAACCGATTCCCAGTTGGACGGATCAAGTGTGTCAGGGGTAGAGTTCGAATCCATTTTCGTTCTTTTCGCTCAGCTACCCGATAACAATTCCGGAATCTTTAAAAGCGCACTCTGCATGCGCATCCACTCGTCCCTACCGATCAATCCCACCATTCTCTCTTGAGCTTGTTCCCAGTATGGCTCAGCATCCAGCATCAGCTTCTCGCCCTTTTTTGTAAGCTGCGCAATCTTGGCCTTGCCGTGCTTCGCTGCTTGAATCTTTACAGCCTTTAGCTCCACCAACGGCTGGATCGTCCGATATAGAGATGTTCGCTCCATAACGAGCTCCTCGGCCAACTGACTTAACGGTGATGGGCCGTTGCGTTGGAGTGCTCTCGCGATTGCGAATTGAGTAACTGTGAGCGGGCCCTTCACCATTGTCTCTTCGTAGAATCGAAAGACAGCCCGATTCGCTTTCCGAATAGTCGTGCAAGTGCATTTGGGTTTCATAGGATTCGAGTGTAAGCTACAGTCCCGAGTGTGTAAATACATCATGTAGGTACATATTACGAATACGGCTTTCAACGTTAGGTTGGCAGAGTGCTATGTCTCCAGTAACTTTCGAAAACGGGCCGAGCCGATGGAGTTTCTCAACCGAATCGTCTCCACCGCTAATGGAGTTGTGGAGATATCCGATGCGGAACCTTGCTACGAATCAATACCACGAGCGTCATAGTCGACACCTATGCTAGTTTCAGCGAAGTCGCGGCCGCTGAAGTTCGACAAGCGTAAACTGGCAAGCTGTTTGCCTTCGACGCGGTCGAATTCACCTCCATCTCGATGACACTGCCCGTGCCAAGTTCGGACGATGCAACCGACTTCACGAAGAAATATGGCTACCTGCGGTCGGTGAAATACACAGACGCATTTGGCAACTGAAGTACACCTGGTGTGTGCATCGTTGCCAATGGATCGTACGGCAGACACAATGGTGGTGCATCCGTCCGCGATACACTGGCCTGAATAGACTCATGCCGAGCAATGATCCAGCCCGGACTGACGCTAAGCACCGAGGACAAATGCTGCAACTCGAATCACCCTTGCCAATAGTTCTTTGCTTTCCGCTAATTGCTTTCCTCATCGTCCTCGTCCACGAGTTAGGGCACGTTTTCGGCGGATTATGCAGTGGTCATCGTTTCCATATGTTGGTAGCAGGACCACTGAAAATATCTCGCGGCGTAAGAGGATTCACGTGCGAGATCAACCGCAGCCTCGCGATGGCTGGCGGGTTGGCAGTCTGTGTTCCGACTCAATTCGATAGTTTTCGTAGACGCCGATTCTGGCTAGTAGCAGGCGGACCGATTGCCAGTATCGGGCTGGCGATCCTGTGCTGGACTGCAGCGTATTGCATCAGTCATCACATCCCTTTTCTCAGTGATGCTCTCATCATTTCCAGTCTCCTATCTGCCCTAATCGCCTTTGTCACGCTCCTCCCGCATTCAAGCGGAGGGTTTCCATCAGACGGCTTTCAGCTGTTGGGCCTTCTAGGGAAACGAACAGATTCTGAAAAGCTTGGATTTGTTTCACTTCTTTACAGCTTGTCAGTCTCTGGAACGCGGCCCAGGGACCTGCCGCGCGAAATAATTGAAATGGGAGTAGAAAGTGGCTCAAGCGAGCCTTCAATAGATGCATCCTCGGAACTTTTTGCTTATCTGCATTACCTCGACCACGGAATGATTGATCTCGCGAAACGGCACCTGGAGAAATCGCTGCAAGATTTTGATCGATTGCCCCAGGGGATCAAACAGGGGTACGCACTGGAAGCGGCCTACTTTGCTTGGGTGCATCTACATGACAAAAAGAGAGCACTTGATTGGTTCAATAAAGGAAATGGCGGATTAGTTGATCCAGCTGCTCGATCGCGAGTCGAAGCTGCAATGTTGCTTATGGACGGCAGGTTGAATGAGGCTCAGTCCAAGATTGAATTAGCAAGGACTCAATTGGACAAATCGAGTGACCGGGGTGGAGCTCTGGCAGAGTCTGATATGCTTGACCGTATCGAACAACTCATCCTGACCAAGCGCGGCTGAACTCCACCTTGCGCCGGGCGAAAGCGCCTCGTGATGCTGGACTCTTCATGAGGAGGCGAAAATCGGATTCAACTTCCGCAAACATTGCCGTTAAAGACACGGTGCCCGACAGAGCGAATTGAATTGAATCATCGGTCGAGACCCATCATCGCCGTCGTCCAGAAAAGACACCGAAGCGACTTTATATAGTCCCCAACTCGCTTCGGTCGAACTCACGAAGAATCTCATGCGGGAGCTGTCTGTCTGAAGCACTTCAGCAGCGATGGCTGAACCTGATGAACTCAGAAATCTACTCAAGTCAGTCTACTCAGCACCTTAGTTCTTGAACCCGCTATGCAACTTGGTTGGGTTGCCAGCAAACTCTTGATCGACCGACTTCGTTGGTAAACCTCACTTCGGTGCATTCAATCCCACCGCTTCTACCGACCGCCAATTCCGATCTGGTCACGGTTTAGCATCGGAGCGAGAGATTCTCTGAAGAAAAAAGCTTGACTGAAGCAGCGATCACTGATACATTTTCAACTAACCTATTAGTTTAGTCTTGAAGGAGGTGCAAGTTGGCGAAACCTACTCCCAGCGAGCGCGAGATGGATGTGCTCAAAGTGCTATGGAAACTCGGTGAATCGCGCGTGCGGGAAGTCCATGCCGCAATGTGCGAAGAGAACGAGTGCGCGTTTACGACTGTGCAAACTCTGCTACGAATCATGGCTGACAAGGGGCTCGTGAAGCAGCGGATTGAGGCACGGACCTCGTACTACACGGCGAACTACTCCGCCGAGAGTGCTAGTTCTCGCTTTCTGCACAAGGTATTCGACGGAGCAATCGACAAACTCGTACTCAGCATGCTGAAAAGTGAAAAGCTGTCGACTGACGAACTCCGAGACATTGAGAAACTCATCGCCAACGCCCGCAAGAACAAGAAACAGGGAGACGAGTAAGATGAACCAGATTGTTTGGCTTTTTGAGTTTCTGGTTTCGCTGGCCGTTCTTTCAACAGTTGTGCTCGGGGCCGGTGTGTTCATGCTGCGGTTCTTGCGGCAGCCGATTGAACGTGTTCGCTGCATACAGTTCTCCATAGCTGCACTGGTTTTCGCTGCCGTGCTCCAGCAGACGGCCATGCTGCCGCGAATCCCGATACCGGTCTTGCCGGCTAACCAGGACGTAGCTTTGCGTCGAAACAGCAATCCGTCGACACAACGAACGCAGGTTGATTCCGAGTTAATTCGCATGCGGAAAGATTTTTCGTCGTCCGACGGTGCACCCGCGTTTGCTGTCGACTCTCACACGCAAAACGTTGATGTTCATCCGGGTAGTGACACGGAAAACACTTTAAATGCCGCGTCTGGCGATGCTGGAGCTGCGGCCTCCGTTATGCATGTCTCCGGTCCACCGGCTTCAAAGACTCGTTCGCAAAAAAGCGAATCCCTTGGCTGGCTGCGTATTGGCATGATCAGCGTCGTCGCCGCCTGGCTGCTTATTGCAGGAGTCCTTGGCGGCCAACTGCTGTTGGGGCTCTGGCAGCTAAGGTCGCTGCGGAAAAAGGGCCAGCCAATAGGCTCGTCCAAACTTAGGCGATGGCAGCACGCGCGCGAGGCCCAGCGATGCCGTGTGAAAATCATCTCGTCAGACGAAGTTGCCGTACCGATCGCGTTCGGTTCGCTGATTCCCACGATTGTTCTACCCACAAAAGTACTTAACGAAGATAACGAGGTCAGGTTCTTCTACTGTTTGTCGCATGAATGGGCTCATGTCCGTTCAAGGGACACGGTAACGTGGGCCTTTATTCAGTTGCTTACACCTGTGTTGTGGTTTCAGCCGATCTTTCGAAGGCTGCAGAACGAGCTGCGGATCGCCCAGGATCAGTTGGCTGATCGATTCGCGGCTGGTGAAGATAGTGAGCTCGCTGATTACGCTCAATTGTTGAAGGAAATGGCTTGCGATCAATTGGGAATTTCGCTGCGGTTAGCCGTCAGTATGTCCGATGCC
>DNPC01000801.1 GCA_003501565.1 Planctomycetaceae bacterium
CGTTGGTCAGACAGGCGGGCCACCTCGCTCGCGTAGTGCTGGGGATCAAGCCCAACGTGGCGATTGCAGATCTCAGCGAGCTTGGTAGATGTGATCTCGGCAACCAAACCAGATTTTGCAATCTGCATCATGACCACGTCGGTGGTGATTCGCACGCTGGCTTGGTGTAATTGCTTGATCGTCTGATAGACCTTTCCGAAGTCCCCGTCGCTGAAGTCGGCCGGTTCAACGATGGCTAGGACTTCCGTGACCGCGGTCTGCGGATCCAGCAACGCACACGCTACCAAAGCCTCCTCGCACGTCTTGGTGTGTCGGAAGTACTCTTGCTGTTGGTTTGTCATCGCAACCCCGCCAGCTTCGGCTTGATACGAGGAAGGTCTCGCTTAAGATCAGCCGCTCGGGGCAGTTGAACCTCGTCGGGTGGTACCTTGGACGCTGCCTCTTCAGACTGGAGCCAGGTTGTCCAGTGTTTGCCGTGCAACCAGCGGACGGCATCCATCGGCATTTGCTTGGACTCTGCGTAGATCTTACAGCCCCGGAAGGCGAGTTGCTTTTCTCGGTCAGTGAGCTTGGCCCAACGTCTTTCGGCGGATCCCTTGTGCCCACGCACCTTGCGGCCACCTTCAGTTGTCCTCTGCGGGTATTGCTCCCAGAAATCCTCAAACGACCTACCACCCTCTGCAGCCTCGCCTGCAGACATGGATAGGTTAGGTTTGGTTAGGTTAGGTTTGGTAGGAGGTTGCTCAAGCTGGTCTGCAGGTTGCTGAACACCTTCAGTAGGTTGCTCAGCGTCTCCAGTAACCTGCTCGACTACGACTGCAGGTTGCTGGGCGTCGTCTACAACTTGCTCAGCGTGTTCAGTAGGTTGCCCAACGTCTCCGGTGTCCTCTTGCTGCCCGTTGGCGGGAGTTGCATCTTCGTGGTTGCTTTCGGCGGCCCTGTTTTGACGACTCCTGATGATTTCGTCTGCAAACTCTCTTTTGTGTCTCCGTAGGCAGCCCTTGATAAACGTCGGGGCATGTTCCGACCAGTCGTGGACGACCAGCCGAAACTCATCGTCACGCTCCAGCCACCCACAATCCGTCAGCGCTGCGATCAGCTCTGTGGCATCATCGCTGTACTCAATCGAAACCGCGATGTCTTCATCGGAAAACCTACCTATATCACCCTGTGGGCAGTTCTGTCGCGTGAACTTCCACAGCGTTTCAAGCAAGCCGACGAGCTGCCATTCAGCAAGTCCAAGTCTCAGCTTTAGCTTCTTGAACTTGAGCTTCTCAGTCGTTCCATCTTTCATCGCTGCGCCCCACGCTCAATGCGAGTGAGTTCGCTAGCCACTGCCTGTTGTTCCGCCGGTGTAGCGATCTGCACCAGCTCACGAAGTACCCTGAGTCGCTCTGGACTCCAGATGTCGTCAGCTTTCGGACCGTCAAACTCACTCAGCTCGCGATCCGCCTGCTGCATGAGATCTTCCGTTGGCCTACGCTGGACGCGCGGCGAGATGTGTACTACCATTTTGGCAGTCTCCTTGGGTATGCGTAAAAGGTGACTCGCCCTGTTTGCCGACAGGGCTTTTTTGTGCGCGTTTAGGACTGAACTTCCCGGCACGCCTGTGCCGTGCGCCGCTCGATGAACTCGATGACGGACGTTATGTTCGACATCCGTCGCCCTCCAACCATCCAGGTCTTGAGCTTGATGCCACCACTTCCTTTGGCGTGCCATCGCCAGATTGTCGATCGATCTGGCGTAAACCCGGCGACTTCATGGATAGCCTTAGCGACCGGTAAGAGATTTCTTTTGCGCATGAGATAGCCCCGCGTAGACAACGTGTACTGTCGATACGCATAGCCTAGGGGTCGCATTGAGTTGCAAACAGAGGCAGCAGTTGCAACTCAACGGAAGTCAACGGAAGTCAACACTCCGCGGGAGTTCGCCTCAGTCCCCAATTCCGTGACTGATCAACGCGGGCGTTCATGAAAAGGGGTGAAAAGGGCCTCCGACCGGTCGTTGCGCTCATCGGAAGTCAACACTCCGCGGGAGGCTCACCAATATCGTAGTCTTTGTTCCGGTTGAGCCAGTCTCTCACAGAATTCCAAGTCTGTTTCGCCGGCCAATCGCTACATCTTTTCCAGCCTCGGACCGTGGAATCGCTTCCCGCGACGGTAACACCCGCGCGGTTCAGCTTGTCCACACACAATTCATAGATCGCAGCCGTTGAAATTGGCTTTTCGCCTGACTTTCGCGGCATCCTATCGGCGGCCTCCAGAACACACGCTAGCTCGTCTCCAAGCGAAACGAGAAGTTCTCCAGCGGTCTTCATGGACATTGGAAACTCGCTATAGACCTGGCGCAACTCCCACTCAAATTGGCCCTCGGAGATTCCAGCTGAACGGTCGCAGATGGCTTCGACCGTGCGCGCCCAGTCAATAACTTCGTGCGCCGCCTTGCAAGCTACTCGACTTGGTCGATCGGGATTCGCTTTAGTCGCGGGCTGCCAACCGCGGGCGCGAAGGTAGGGATCTTTGATCGGTTTCCAGTTTTCTTTGATCCACGCCAGTTCCTCTTGCAAACAGCGCCGCTGCAACGCGATGCACTCCGCCTGCTTCCTAGCGAATACGTAGACCCGTTTCGTCCGGGGTACTGGGTTAGAATGCGATCGTAGTTCCCAATGAAAACTCGGCATCTTGCATTGAGCCAATTCGATGCACCGCACGAGCCGCCGGTAGTACGTCTCAACTTGACTTAACATAGTTTCCCTTCCCGTTGACAGGCCGATTCACTCGCCTCGTCGCGGGAAGGTGCAACGGGCGAGTGAATCGTGCGGCACTCCGTCGAATGCCAACCCACTGATGATCGCGGGACCAACCGCAACCTTCACAACCGGCTGGTTAAGCCGATATCTCCATTCTAGCCATCTGTGCTTTCTCTGGCGCCGGCCGTTTCACCGCTGTATGCGTTCGGCCGCTTCCTGCAAGCATTTAGGCAATGGCAAGTCAAGCTGCTTGTAGGCTTCTGTGTCAGAGGACGCGAGGGCGCCGGACCGATACGCCTCTACGTCGCCGGAATGGTCTACACCGAGTTCTTCGGCGATCCTGGCGTACTGTGCGTCAAGCCATAGTGAAACTAGAGCGATTCGTTCCAGGCTGGTGAATAAGCAGTCCGCGAGGTCGAGCAACTCGCTGCGAAAATCGTGATGCAACGCCTTTTGCAGGTCCGTTGCACTGCGTAGAGGTAAGCGGGTTGGCTCAGTCACCCACTCTCTCCACTCGTCTTCTTCGACCACTGATCCCTGCCGAATCGAATTGGTAGGGACACTGAGTTTGTAGACGGTAGGGGAGTTGCCCCTTCGCTCTTGGTACTCCGCCAAGTCTCCGACCTCACTTCTGTTCAGTCCATACGAGCACACTCGCTTGCTGAGCAAGTCTGCCCAATACTCGATGAAGTACACTTCGGCAGTTTCTTGGAACCTGTCAACTTCCTCATGCTCCACCATAATTGGCGGCCCTGGTTCCTCCACAATCGGCCGGAATCCGCCAGCCTCATACATGAACGTCTGGACGGCCTCTGCCTGCTCTTTGGTGAGCGAGGCGTCGCAGGCCTGATCGTGGTAGCGAAGTGAGTAGCTGTTGACTGTGGCGCCTTGCGTAGCAATACTAGGCATCGTTCAATCCTTTCGAGGGAACAGAACCACGGCCTCGGAGTGGTACCAACACTCGCGGGGCCATTTTTGTGCGCTGACTGAGTCAGCACACGAAAAAGCCCCATCCCTCTTGCTGATGGCCACACCGAGCAGGAAAGATGGGGTTTGGACTTGTAAGGTTGGTTCGGTGTGGCGGGGCTGATTGTAACGCGTTTCGCATTTATGGGAATACACGCATTCCCAAAATTGCGAAATAACTACTCATTCGGTAGAAGTGTCCGAGGCGAGCTTAGCCCCAGCATCTTTGCCAGTTCTGGATAAGCGTCCAGCGGCGGCTCACTCCGACCTGATTCCCAGTTGTAGTACGTAGTTTGTTTTACACCGTATCCCACTCGGTTCAACTCGGCTACCGCCTCTTTGCCAGTCAGTCCCGTCTTCTCCCTAAGCATCCTCAAGCGTGCCGCAAATCTTCCGGAGTAGCTGCTCTGGTCTGGTTCTTTGGCGGCTGGGCTCATAGTGCATCCTTGCTTTGGTAGAGTCTTGTTTTCCGGAATTGTACCCTATGGAGCGAATAGAATGGCGAAGATGTTGTCGATGCCAGAGGCGTTTGAGCGAGCAACGGATGCGGCCACACACGACTACGTGCTGGCGATGGTGGCGGCGAGGGATCAAAGGCGTGAAGCTCGAAACCTGGTTGGTTGGTGGACGCCGGAAGACAACGGTTCGTGCCATGCGTGAGTTTATCGCTGAAACTACAGCCGTTGCTCAGCAACAACTCGACGCAATGGACCCTGATCCCACGCCTCGCATCAACACAAACACGCATCAGCACCAAAAGAATAAACTCGCACTATTTAAAGAACTTGGCCTCGATCCGAAGTTAGCGGAGGCAACAGACTCTTCTGGATTCTAGGTCTTTGAGCTTCGGTCGGTGACATGGTGACGACTTTCTTGCTTTGGTAGAGTCTTTAGCGTTGACAAGTATCTCCCCGTTTCTGCCCGACTAACTTGGGTCACTTCTTCCCCATTTTCATGACCAATAGGGCCGCGAGCGTTCCAAGCACCCCACATATGATGCCCCCAATCAAAGAAACAACATCGAATTCCATTTTTTCTCCATTCATAAGTTTGAAAATGCTGCGGCAACCGCATGACAGTCTAAGGCTCATCGCGTCTGAGATGTAGGCGCGCACCCTTCCAAATTACATTAAGGACTTGAAAGTGAATTCAGTTAACTACCGATGGAAGGCCAGGCAAATCAAAATGAATCCATTTGCCTCCTCCAAGACACAAGCAGGTCAGGCCAATAGTGAAACGACGAAAAACCGACCACCGTTTTTTCGAATAGTAATTCGGTTCTTCTATGTGCCACTTATCGTTGGAGTTATTTGGCTCTTTTCTCTAGCGGCATTTATGTTCGGGCAATAATTGTTGTTCCTGCGAAGTCTAGCGCGTAAGGCGAACGCGTGTGGGCATTGCTTGTACAGTTTCACTGGTCGTCCCCGTGATACAATCACTAGACTCTGGCTCCATTGACGCCTCCCGCCGACTAACGACGAGGCTTCCAAGACCGCGATAGGCCTGAAAGCAGTCTTCGTGTGGTTCGTAAGGCGCCCGTGCCCAGGGCAGGCGTGAATTGACTCTTGTATCTAACAACCAGCCACAACGCTCGCCCGGTCTTGCTCCCCAACCCGTCGCATGAGTCATAATCCTATTCCTGCCGCGTTTTGAATCCTTTGGTCACTAACTTTACAGACCGAGGGTAGGGGCTCAGCACCGACGTATGTCCGCCCTGCCGCTAGCCGTTGCAGCACACCATTTCCGATGATTCGAATAAGCACCACGGTGCAAAGGATTCAACAGTGATTCGAAACAGGTATATGAAAAATAGGCGTGCTGCTTGGATTGCGGCTGGGCTAACACTAGGGCTGACTCTCGCTACTGCCTCAAAGTCCAACACGGTCGTAACGTCTCCGGCATCGGCTTACACTGGCAAGAATTACACCTGGCAAGGCGACAGCAATCTCTTCCTAGTTAGACAAGCAGCGGGTGCGATTCGCAAACCTATCAATTTCAGCAACCAAACAGAAGTTCTCGAACCGTGGAGGGTAAAGTATGGCAACATAACGGCCGGCCAGTTCGGACCAGGACTGCCCTTTGAGGGCATGAATAGTGCTGGCCTTACTATTCACGCTTTATGGACCGGAGCGTCTGAGACTGAGGAGAAATCAGCGGAGCAGGCCAGGCCAAGCCTGAGCGAGTTTGAGTGGATTCAGTACCACCTCGACTGCTTTCCTGATGTCGCAAGCATAATCGCGACATTGGAAGAAGTACGGGACATTACTCCCAGGTCCTGGCCTCACGATGTACTGAAGCAAAAGGTCTATTCTCAAAGAAAATTCCGTCTAGACAGAATCTTTGCACAAGTCCATTTTTTTGTTTCCGACGCATCTCAGAGATGCGCCGTCTTTGATTGGATCGATAGTGAACAGGTGGTGACAGTTATCGAAAATCACCCTAGTTGCGTACAAGTACTTGGAGCATCAACATACGCCTCTACTTTACAGCGGTTCAACTTCCATTATCTAGATTCGCCTACACTTCGTTTGGCAAATCAGCGTCGCAGCCGTGGTTCGTGGTCACCCTCTGAAATGTTCGAACTCTTGGACTACGGTAAGACTAAGTCCACAGTGTGGCAAAGCGTGGCTCTACAAGACCAGGGCGTTCTGATTTTCCGCCATATTTCGACTGGCCGAACACATCGCGTTAGTATTCCCACCCAAGGCCTTAAATCCTCAGCACCCTCACAGGGAAGGCCTGATACCCTATGGCTTGCATACAAACGGGAGCCAGGTGGCAACGAATATGTTGTTGAATCCGAGTGGAGTACAGACTCGCTCGAGCGGCATAAGAAGGCCCTCGAAAGCGCCCTCAGCACCCGATCTCTCGAACTCCTAGGACCAGTACTTCTAAAAAAACTAAGAGCTAGCTGGGACTAAGCGGAACTCCACCCCATTACTGATCAAATGTGTTTTCACATCCCACGCTCTGTCTCAGTTTGGACTTCATACTGCCTTAGTAAGCTCAGCGTTCGGAGGACATCATCTTCGTAATTTGATGTTTCGACTCGATCGAGTAGAGCGGGGATGATCCTGTCGCGGAAGCTGTAAACGAGAATCGGATTCTTAGCGATCCCACGTTTGTTACAGTAGTCCGCAAGGGACTCATCAAGCGACTCGGCTTCGGCGACGGTCCAACAAACCCAAACTCGTTTGATTATCTCTGAATCGAAACCAAGCGACTGGTATGTGGCGACAATCTGTTCTTCGTAGGTTTTGCCTTTGGTCCAATCGGTGTTTGGTCCTTCGCGTCGTTGCGGCCTACCGAAGAATTTACGTTCAAAGGCTTCACTCAGCCCAGCAGGAGTAGGACACCAATTCTCACAATGGGTTACGCTAACTTCGGCGTGGTATTGCGAGCCGTCACGGAGGTTATACGCGAGCAAATCGAGTTGCCGATTGTTTCCGTTGATGACCTTTACATCCGGCGAAGTCAGGCAGCCTTCGCAGATGCGAAAATAGGATTCGACAATCCGTTCGGTGGTGTTCATTGTGAATTAGTGCAAGATCTGAGGCGTGGTTCCAAGTGATCATTGCATGCGTGCTTGACCCAAAATACAGAGTATACCTCAGTCGTGGTTCGAGTAGCGTTGCTACTCGATTTCTGCGCGCTCAGAACATCTGGTCAAGACGAAAAAAGCTCCGCCGAATAACGACGAGGCTTCCAAGACCGCGATACGCCCGAGTAGCAGTCTTAGTTGTATGGTATGGCTTCCGTGTCCCAGTGCAAGCTTTTTCTGGTACCGGGCGGACGGACTTTGGGGAGAAAAGCTGAGGCTTTTTCCACCGCATAGGTCAAAGCCTTCCCAGGAAGAACCTATTGGATTTCTCACAGCGTTTAACTCCTAACGGAGCCGGAACTGAGCGATCGTCAATCACCTGGATACTTTGAGGGCGACTCGGCAACCCTCAAGCAATACACGACAAATCTAGCGTTCGATCAGTGTGCCCTGCAGACGTTGGAGGCCGGGCAGCGAATCAAGTATCAAAGCTTTTTCACTTTCGTTCAGTTTCAATTCAGATTGAAGCCACTCGGGTTTCAAAGCTATCGCAATTTCCAAGATAGTATCAAAGTCCTCATCTTGGCTCGGGAAGTACAGATAGAAGACTTGCGATTCTTCTGATTCGTCCCGCAAGGCCCCTGCGTCTTGCCCGTTCGTTTGGATCTCAACTGAAGCCGCCCCACACTCGGCTATGGCCCGTATCGATTGAGCGGTCGGATTCAAGCCAGTGATCCTCAGCTTCTTGGTTTTGATGCGCGAAAGCATGCGAGTCAATGCTCCATCTGCATAAGCAGTCGGGGCAAAGTCGACCCTCCAAATTTCCGCTTTCCTCTCAAGAAACTGTGCGCAACTATGTGAAAAGAATTCTCCAAACACAATTAAATGGTCAATGTGACCAGTCAAACAACCATCACCGAGATCCTCGCCATTGGTACCCATCGCGAGAGTAATAGGTAGTGAAACCTCACTAATGCTCCTCAATTGCGCAGGATTCGGGTGTGCGAGCGAAAACGTAAGCTGTGCAGATCTGGGGATGTGGTTGAGCCAGTCGAGAATCTCGGGAGTGAACCGTGTGTCATTTTCGCGAATCGTTATCCCCACACTAGTTAACAAAGAACTGTCGAGTTTGTCGTAAGGGAACCCAAGAAGCTGCTCCAGTGTGCAGTCCAAGCGTGTGGGGACAGTCGTGGAGTTCGGCCCTATTCGCGCGGACAACGCGACCGGTAGTGAGGCGTTTTCAGCTTGCGAAAAATCGACGAAAAAACCACTCTCGTCAAGAAGCTCCGCAGTCTGCTGCCTTTCAATGTAGGGGTCCATGAAGGCTAGTGCCACAAAGCAAGCGGCCGCACCAAATAGAGGAAGCCAGAAGACGAAAAAACCGATACTGAACCGCCAACGAATCTCTCCCAAATACATGCACGCAGACGAGACCAGTGCGACGACAGACGAGACCAATACGATCAACAGAGAAATCGCTGCTATGAGTTGCACTGCCCGCACAAAGTCCTGGACGAACCCAAAAATGCAGACCTGAGAAACAAGCAGAATGAGAAGCACCGCTACGAAAAACCGAAGTATCATTGAGCTGTTCTTGCACCCGTAGAAGGATCATCACTTGACACTGTGCCCTTCCCAATCTTGCCCAAGCAATCGGTAAAGCTACGCAGCGAGCTTACTCAGCGGGCTTTCTGAACACGAGATGAACCCGGAATGAAGTCTGCGAACCGCTAATCTCCGGTGTTTGCATTTGCCCGTCAAACTCCCAGCCGTCTTTAGCCATTTGATTTAGGACATCCTTGACATTCTTGGCATTCGGCCAGGGCCCCAACGCTCTCACTTCATACTGCCATTGTTGATCGAGAGACTCCCAAATTTCGTCGTGGGTTTTTCCTTCTTCTTCAGGTGCACCTCGCATTTTCATCTTGCTGACTAAATGATGCTAATGAAATAGACGGAAGGTTGCTTGCGATAACTGCCAGAAATGCGAGACATCCCAGGCCAAGGCAGAGGTTGCGTAGCGCTGATTGCATTGGAGGTGCTCCGAATTGATATGGGCGGGTTAGACTGCCCATCAATTCTACACGGATCTCTTCCATTAAAGCGGGCCTAAGAACGCCTTCGGGGCTTGAAACCCTTCCCACCAAGAAATCGGTTGCGAGGCCTGAAAACTAGCACAACTCGCTCAGTACTTTTAACTGTTTCTTCGCTTTACTGCTGAGTTTTCTGTGGTTTGATTGAATTGTCAATTAGCCGATAACGTTCTGGAGCGTCAGGGATGAAGTTGTTGCCACGTTACTCACTCAGACTGATTCTTATCTTGACTGCACTTGCCGCAATTCCATCAGTCATCGCTCATAAACGACTCGAACAACAACGCGTTCGCAACCAGCAATTCACGAAGCAATGGCAGGTGATAGATGAATTGAAAGCGGACGCTTCATTCGGATTCGACCACTATCAGACCAAAGTCGATTCCTACGAAATTATTACCAACAGGGTAAGATTCAAGTCTCCGCCAAAACTTGGCGAAAAAACATTTCCATCAGAGGCAACGGAGATGTCGGTTGATCTGGAGGTGCGACCAGATGCCCTTGAACTTGCCGCTAAACTCCCCTTCTTGGACGCAATAGTGCTGGAAGGCGGCTACAACGTAAGCGAAGAGCAGTGCGAACTCCTCGGCCAGTGTGAGAGGCTCAGGTACGTTGTGATTTGGGGATCGTGCGATTTGGAAGGCCTTGAGAAGATACTCGAAGCACCGAAGCTACAACTTGTACATGCCAATGTAAAACAAGGAGACCTAGAGGCAGCACGTCAGCTTGGCAAGTCGAAGGGTGTTTGCATGAAACTCAGTGCTGCTACCCCAGCAGAATTGCTTCGCAAACCCACGGACAAGGAACAGCAGCAGTGGCAGTCAGTATTGTGATAGGCGTCCAAATTCCTGGCCAGTTCACTAGCTTCTCTATGCTCGGCAGCCTGAGCATTCATTGAGATAATTTTGGGTGGCTCTGAGATAGCTTGGAAACCAACTCATTTACAGCCAGAAGAGGTTGCCGAGAGAAAAGGCCCCGCAGCGTGCACACAAACATCGCTGCGGGGTGATCTCCTCAGTGGCTGCTTGCTGTTTGCCGGGAGCCAATGGCAAATCAGTGGCCGTTTTGTAAATCGACCAACGGTGAGGCTGAGCTTTAGCGGAGCCGGACGAGAGAGCCCTTTGAATGAGAAAGTAGCTGCCTTACCTGCTAGCATTGAGAGGACAGAACTATCCGCCGCGGGTCACAACCACAGACAACGGCCACCCTTCGTCACAACCACGGTCGGGCCTTCGTAGCCCATGTAAGGACTTCCGCGATGCACGCCACGACTTCAAGCGACTGCATCAAACGTCAGCTTTTCGCACACACAACCACAGTCTGTGTATACGTTGCTGCAAGCCAGCGCGAACGACCGCCAAACCCTAGCGTCACCATGCCTGCTTCGTTGCAATCGATTGCTCGGCTTCCCCCTGAGTCATGACGCACCAACGAGAGTAGCTATTGCCGTGTGCCGTCCTTCGATGCCCTGTGCCGTCTGGGTACAGCCCCGGAGGAACATCGCTGCGACCAACGGTCGCGTTAAACTGAGTGTAACCTACCGACGCAATTGAAACTAACGTTGCATTAGATGCGAAACCACCTATAGCGAGCCAGAGAAGTGCAGGTTCGTCTGTCGAAGATATGTCGGCCGCAAAGTTGCCCAATACGTGAACATTGGTTGAAGGCGTTCCGGTCATCAACGCTCCAGTGAAGTCACCGTCGATCCATATCTTCGATGTACCACTGGCAACGATTTTGCCATGAACAGATCCGCCAACGAAGATATCATGAAATCCTGACGCTTTGATTGTCGTTCCCTCTGCTACGTCCCCACCAAGAATCACCTCGTGGTGGCCGCCTAATTCAAGCCCCGATTTGAGATCACCGCTGACGTGAACAATCCCACCCTCTGGAGCTGAGATCAATGCTTCACTGTCGCCATTTACCGCGATCGCATCTCCGGACCCAATTAGCACTGGCTCCGTCTGTGATGGTCTTTCGACCCAACGCTTCGCGGATTTACCCTTGGACCAATAAGAGATCGATAACGGAAATACCATGCCACCGAGCACATCAATATGCGCAACACGCCGTTGAATTCGGGGAGGCATCATTGCCCCAGTCGCTCCACTACATCCACGAGAACCATAAATAGTTGTTGTTACGGGGCTATCTGCCGTGCGCTAAACGTTCACCGTACATGTTGTCGATGTTTGGATTCGCCCGAATTTTGCTTGCAGTTTTTTCGATATCGTACGCAATTCGGTGGAACTCAGCAAAGTTGCCATCGAGCAAAACGAAAGACGCACGTGAGTCGTTGTCGCGGGGTTGGCCAACTGATCCAACAGTTACGATCGTTTTTTGAGCGAGCCGAACATTGTACCGAGTGCCAGGCTCCGGTTCGATGAATTCCCATTCTTCGTCAGAGTTCTGGTGGTAGATGCCGTTGATATGGGCGTGACCACACACCAAAACTTTGTTGAATCGAGAAGCGATCCTGTTGAGTTTTTTGGGATCGTAAGAATCCTCAGGAAATACCCATTCGCGATTATCTTGCGGTGTTCCGTGAGCGAAATGGATACTGGATTCGATGTGGTCGTTCTTGAAAGACCTAATGATTCCGATTAGTTGGTCTGCATCGTCGGAATCGTTGAACTCGCTACGAATGTATTTAATGTGGTCATTGTGAGTTGGGCTCCATTTGTTCGGGGCGTGATCGAGAATCGCGGAATCCCAGTCTCCAAGAAGTACGATGTCCCAGCTGTTGGAGAGGCGAACACATTCGGTGGAATCAGGGCCGTAGCAAACAAGATCACCAAGGCAGATGATTCGTGTTGCGGCCGTTTCGCGAATAGCGCCGAGCACTGCGTTCAACGCTTCAAGGTTACCGTGGATGTCTGTGATGATGGCGTCCATTCATACATGCCCGATAACTGGTTTATCTAACGTGCGCCTTTAAGGAATGTGTTTAGGCTTGTGAGCGGAACCCGCCCTCTTTCGGCCGCCAGCTATCGCGAAGGATCCAGGTGCAGCTAGCGACAAGTGCTGAGACGGCAAGAAGCAAGTCAACTCCTCGAATATCGAAACCGTCTAGCGCGTTCGCAGTAAACAACGCTCCGAAGAACAATATTGCAGGTACATAGGCGAGCAGCAAAGCGATACCAACGAACGTCACCATCGTTGATCGCTGTTCACGGAACAAGGCGGTCGTTGCCATCATGGACGCGATAGCCAAGGTTCCGAATGGTACAACCGAAGGCAGCCAAATCAAGGACCAAAGTAGCACTGCGGCGCTGATCCAGGTGGTTGTTCTCATTTTAGATCAAATCCTTCCAAGATATCACTAACGTCACCAGCGAGAACCTGATCCCAAGCATACGCGATCTTACACAACTCGAGACTTAACTGCGTCAACGAATCTGGGTCCAAATGGCGACTTCGGTTCAGCCTCAGTTGATGCATCAGACCTCCGGAAATTATCCCCGAAACAAAGTAGGCTACATCCGCGATTCGCGTATGGTCGGCTGGATCATGACGTGAGTTTGGATCGAGGCCGTTGTAGTGTGTGTTGACCGTTCGGAGGCACTCAATAATTTCTTCGGCATGTACTGTGAAATTGGGCTCCGCATCGCTCTGCCCCACCAGCCAAAGGGCACCAACGAAGCTCCCTTCGATTGGCAATTCCGTCCCAGGCAGATTCGCGTGCGATGCTAACGATCGTTTCGCCTCTTCGTATTCAAACATTCGCGGCTAACGTTTCGATAGACCGGAAACTTAAGTGAGCCTCCATAACAACTTACAGCGGAACAGTTGACGATTCAACTTTCAATCTCCTCGTTGAGATCGCCAAAGCCTCAGTGTAATTCCCAGGTATCACGTTTGGCTACTCAGCTCATTGCACTTGTTGTAACTGCAATTCGGCGAGTGCGATGTACATAGCAATTGCCCCTCTGAGCAAGAGAATACTTGTTATGCATCGGATTCTGCTGAACAGCAGAGAGCGGGCCGTCCGTGCCATTCATGGACAATATCCCGCATCAATAATGCCGAGTCAAATTCTACCGAACCACTTGGAAATCGTGATTGATCCTCAAAGTAGCTGGACCGGATCTCGTCAACCTCCAACGATTCGACGTGCCAGTTTTCGCACTGCAATTCAAGGCCATCGTACTTGCCATTGGTGTTCGTATCAGAATAACCAAGTGAGCCCAATTGGAAAAAGTTGGAAGCCGATTCGAGCGAGTCAAAGACTGATGATGCCGAAATAGTTGGAGCGACCGTACCAGCGACGTGAACCGACGCTTCGCCATCATCGCTTGCCATAGTGACCGAATAATGATCACTAGTTTCCGAGACGGTGAATTTTGCGTGGTGATGTACTCCTGGAAAGATTCTACCGCCTGCTAACGAATTGAGCATTGAGCTGGTATCTCGTCGAGGAATGTAGACACCATTCAACGTACGACCACCTGACTCCCATTGAACGGCAATTCTGTGCGCTGCATTCTCCGATCCAACTCCCCAAGGGATCGGTAGCTGTTTCGGCCGAACCCGACTCAAACGAATAATGCAGATGCCTCCAATGGCGAATCCATTGACCACTTGCGGACGGAATGGTGCCGGTAAGGCTGCCGCCATGCAATCAGGATCAACGCGGTAGTTTGCGAGAATGCGTCGATCAATGACTCCGCTAATTGCCGGCAAACGCATTGTGCTTTAGGTGTATAAGGTTGTGCTAATCGGAAAGGCGATCGAAAGTCTCCATGGCAGCATACCGCGCCGCTTTTGGCGGTTCAACTTCTGCCTCATTCGTCGAGTATCACAGAGGGCGTAATATTGCTGGCGAAACCTACTTGAGTTTTCTTCGGGCTACTCAGAGAAGAGTCTAGTCCTCACGTTGCTTCTGCACCCTATTGCCTTGTTCACGAACGACACTAGCCGGAATCAACAGGCCAAAGCACAGCGAGAAGAGTGCAATAGCAACACCGCCGCCCATGCCGATGCACATTGCCGTAGGCGCAGCCCATGCAGGCATTGACTCAACCCAACGCGTCCCCTGGTCGCTTACTCCTTCGTGGAACAACATCAACACACCTGGCGTACCGAATACCAAGGCAACACCGGCAAGGACCCCCAAAAAGCAGAAAGACTTCCCGTAGACGACAGTGGTTCGATTGACACCGCTTGGCTTCTCGTTCTTCTTAGTCATTATTATGCTCCCTGGACTTGAGTTTCTTTCGCAGTTTGTCCACCGCATAACGTGCGCGGCTTGCTGCAGTATGTGACGAAATTGAAAGTGCGTCTCCGATCTGGCGAAAAGTCATGCCAAAGTAGTACTTCATTCTGATAATGGTCTGCTGAGACAACGGCAGCGATTCAATTGCTTCTTCCAATTCGATCGGATCATCAGCGGAAGCCTTATGCACTTCGATTGCGTCAAAACCGTCTGAGTTTGTAATTACTCTTCTGCGTGTTTTGCGTTTGATTGCATTCTGCCGTACAGCTCGTATCAAGTAGTGCTCTATCCTTTCAGGGGCAATCTTGGGGAGACGTTGCCAAGTAGCTGCTACCGTTTCCTGGACGATATCTTCCGCCTCGTGGCGATCTCGAAGTATGCTCGATGCTAAGGCGATCAGATCGTCTCGTTTTTGCGCAAGCACGTCCTGAAAGAACGCGTCAATCTGAGAGTCGTTGCCGTCTGCCATTTCAAGTGCCTCAACAAGCTAGATCCAACAGAACGGCAGATTTGTCTACTTGCGGCGCACTTTTTTCGATGTCAGTCGCAATCCCTCAATGGTATAAGGCACTGACCAAATGTATCGAACAAGCGGGTAGCTCGGGCCTAGCCCCCTACAGACGCTTCCGGCTGAGGCTGAAGGGACTTTGGTTTTCTCGAGAAAGACGAATACAGCGGTCGTCCGAGCCAGATAGAAACTCGCCAAACAGAAAACCAAACACCATGAAACCTGGAGCAATGGAAAGCCACCATCCCAAACCGAGCTTCAACACAATCACGTAGACTGCCAAGATGCCGCCACTTGCGGTTGCTCCAAGCAATGCCCAAAGTCGCCCTCGCGACGATGAGATTAGTTGAACAACAGCTGCCAGGTGCAAGGGTAGGCTTTGCGATAGTATGTACTTCGCCCTTCCAACGATGTCGTCGCCGCTGAAGCCAAATCTATCCGCTGTAACCCACGACAACAGGAATAGGATGAAAGCAACGAGAGTTGTGGCAATGAAGATAGTCCGGATGCCGAATCCCGTAGGTTCCTTCGGCGTTTCATCGTAGCGGAGCCCAAGGAGTCTACATGGCAGCCATAAGCACATCGTCGTGCACCCGATTATCCCAGAAATCCCCAGAGATATAGCGATTGCTTGGCCAGGTGTCTGCAACGATTTCGCAGCTATCAGCCCTAGTAGAAAGGCTATGCCATAAATGAGTCCTCGCACAATCGTAGCGCTACTCGCTTGACTGCAGCACAGCAACCATGACGGGTATTGAAAAAGCGAAACATAGAGTCCGCCATAGGCAAACGGGAAAGGCAGTTTGAGTACAAGCAAGGTGAAGAAGCTCATCGCAAACAACAAACTGCAAGTGAATAGTGTTCGCCGGATCGCATCCAAACCAAACTTGGGTACTGTTGCTTCATTCTGCACTGTGATTGAGGCCCCCAAGCGATCGTTGATACGGTAGTGGACTCACGTACTAAAAGCTCGATTCTAGAATCGGCGGACTAAACGGATGAATACTAACGAACGATCGATCCTCTTTTCACTGAAAATCCTCAAGCTGTCAGCGGTTGTTTGTTGGTTGGGGATAATTTGGGGCATCCGTGGCCTCTCATCTGATCCAACATTAGTGTGGATTCTCGGTTTCGCCCCAGACTACTTTGCCGCCATCGCCCTGTTTCTTGATGCGTCTGACCGTACTGCGCGAGCAAGTGGCATGACGACGATTCGAACCCCAAAATACTGGCTCACAGCTGCCGTAGGCGTCTGCATCCTGCTCTTCGTCGGAGAACTACTGCAGGAGTATGTCTTCTGGGGAAATTTCGATTGGTGGGACGTGGCTGCACATGCAGCCGGAGCGGCATCAAGCATCGCTATCCTTTACATCCTGTTCCAACGTGGGAAAGTCGAGTAGCGACTCGGCCCGAGCAATGCACATGCCTAATAGCTAAACAAACATCATTGGTAACTGCTAGAGACATCATGTCGTACATCGCGTTTTAGACGAATAGCAACTCGTTGCCCAACGAGCATCACTGGCAAAATAGAAAGCGTTCTAATCGACAATAGGAGCGTTGTTCTCTGGCGATCCTCGAGTCCAATGATTGGGATCAAATGGTCGGCGATGCTATCGACACCGGAGATTCTGATCGTGCTGATGTACGCCCATCCAAATACTGCGGCCCCCAACGCAGCGGTCTTGCGGGGGCCCTGTAAGAGTAGCGCACCTAAAGTTTGTGCTGCCAGAAGCATGACCACCAGTAGATTGCCCAAGAAGTGTATCCAAGGCTGATCCGCGGCAACCGCCACAATGGTAAGTGCGCCAATGGCAATGGAGATCAAAATCTGCTTGAGGCCAAAACTAAACATCGGCTCGACTATCGCTTCGATATCCAAGGCGACTCGCAAGTAGTCGACCAATCATCATTAACGGCAGGGCAAGCAAACTTCTCGCAGAAAGTACAAAGTACTCGCGATGAACCTCATCCAGTCCAAGTGTTGGCAAGACTTCGTCAAACATCGCAGCAGCTCCTGAAAACCGAAGAGTGCCGATGTATGACCATCCGAAAACGGCAGCGCCCATTGCAGTTTTCCTCGGTTCGCCTGTCAGAACTAACGCTTCTACTGTGGTTGAAGCGAGGTACGCAATAATCAGAAGAGCAAGCACAAAATGAAGAGACTTGTGACTACTCACCACCGATGCGCTTGCTAGAGCCATCAGAGACGTGAAGACCAACAGTTCTCGTATGGTGATCGCCGAAAAAGCCTTTTTCTCTTGGCGACTCATGCCTTGATTCGTCCGGATTACACGAAGTGGTTAAACAGAGCACCAGTTCTTGACTCTAACATACCAGAGTGCCTTGGAGCATAACGCGCAGAATCGCGTGGTGGCGACGGCATGAGCGAGAAGATCTCGATCTCAAAATAGCTCGAACCGAACAATCCGGTACACGCATTCATTAATTCTCTTTATAGCGGTTTAGGGTTGGCAAACCACTTGATCACAACATCGTCGATGAAGTGACAAAACTCCTCAGCGCAGCGTGTGATGTCTTCTTCCTTCGTGGACCAGCTAAAACAGTAGCGAATTCCGTTTGGTGATTCGGGGCGAGTGTAAGTATCGCTCCAAGGCCCATTGATTGTAGTTTCGGCCGCATCCTCGAGTGTAACGTGCGTCATAACGCGGACATCACGACCGCCTGCGTGTTTTTGCAACCCAATGTGATCGGTTTGGCCTTGTGATGGACGTACAAAATGACCAGCCGAAGCCTTTGTAAATCCAATCGTCGTCAAGTGTTGCGAAACATGCCGAAGCATCTTATCGCGGGCCTGCCGCATGGCTTTATCGCGGGCTTTCATTTTGGCTAGGCGATCATTCATTTGGTGGCTTAACGACTCCAGTCAAGTCGTTCTGTAGAAGTTTGACTTTTCACGCCTTACGTTTGCATTGGAGGATGTTTACCAAAATTGCCATCTCGCCATCCGTGAAATCCCATGCACATGCCATCGCCGTCAGCAAGGTTGACTTCGGCCACTGCCTCATCAGCGTCGAGATCAATAAGTTGCACGGTCACCGCCAAGCTTACACGATGCTTGTCGTTTTGGAGTGCCCCAGACACGCCGTCAATCACCATCATCATTCCATACATCGCATCGTCGATGGCTTTCAGTGCTGCCGCTCGCGCTTCACTTCCCAAGTCACCATCGAGTTGCTCAATTGCATAATTGCGGACATCATCGAACAGAATGAGTCCGGCCGCGTGTTGAATCCATAGCTCGAATTCACGTTCTTCACTCGGAGGTCTTGTCAACGTTCTTTTTTGCGTCGCCATACTTAGAATCCGCTTCAGGCCTGCCATCTTCTTCCATGTACGGTTGGCGCCCACATACTCCGCTCCGATGATGCTCATGCATCTCCACGTTATCCCACGAACACTTCCCTCAGACATTACCCCTGATTATATCGAGTCTGTTTGGCGGTGCGTCAGGCGCTAGGAAATTGGGAATCGTGTCTTCAGTCCGCCGGGGGCGTGACAAGAATTCCACGGGCCATTCCGTTATTCGTTCATTGGTAACGTGTACGAATACGCCCGGTTCGGGCTCACTGATGTGTTGTTTTTGAAGCACGAGTGCTAGCGGTGCCTCGGCACCAGCGTTTGATTCTGAGAAGTCGAGAGCCTCCTCGCAAGTCACAAACGCGTAGAAGTAGTCGTTGCCTTCACATTCGTCCGGCGCTCCTCGCTCCGGATGCATCCAAACACGGTACTCGAGAACCTCATCCCAGGTGAAACCGCCTCCTGCATGCGCATAGGCATCGTAGGTGCCAACAAGTTTGCTATCTAGTACGGCAGGATATTTCATGAAGGCTACAGAGGACAAAGACCCGGTTTGCGCGGAACGATCGGCGACGGGTGCAGCACCTTGTACTACAACTCTCAACTATCGGGAACGTTCGATCCCATGCCTCTCGAGGTGTTCAAGGCAAATCTGTTCAAGTTCATCTCCAGTAACTCCGGTTTCCAATCCATGGTAGGACACGCTTTCGACCCCGGCATCGTAGACGAGCTTCGCAGTCAATTGTTCGGGAAAACCCGTCTCACTTCGAAACCGATTGCAGGCGAATAGTACGTGAGTCGCCGTGAAATGACCTGATTCATACTCCCGAATGTAGGCAGCCTCTTTGAGTCGAACAAAACTTAGGCTTGCGTCCAGTCCCAAGTCGTCACAAATCGCGAGCAGCAATGGTTCAATTTTCTCACGAGACAAATCAGGATTCGTTACTGCGACCACTATAGAGTCTGCATCGTACCCAAGTCGCAACAACTGCTCAGCCCATTCTGACAATCTTGGGGCGCTCAGAGATTTCATTGCCGCATGATCGAAAATCATGCTTGATCGCGGGCTGAGGGTAACTGGAATCATAGGATTGCAGTCCAATCACCTTTAACGGTCGTCCTCAAGCGAAAGAGCCGTGTGTGAGTGAATTATGCAGTCTGGGTTCGACTGCTTAAAATCTAGTATTGCCGCACGTGTGACGCTCGTTCGGTAGAAACCTACGTCTTGAAGTGATTGGAATGACGACTGTTTCATTATCACACGAAGATCGCGATCCGTGTGTTCAGCACCGTTTAGCTTCAGTCCTACGAAATGGCATTTTGCCCGGTCGATCTCGCTCCACTCTTCGCTGCTCACAGGATGATTGAGTTCAATCCGAGACTCCCATGGTCTCATTGCTTTGGGCACGTAGGCCCACCACCCAGTATCGACTCT
>DNPC01000185.1 GCA_003501565.1 Planctomycetaceae bacterium
GCCAGCCATAACATGCACTTCTACCAGAGAGTCATCCAGCACACGATATACCGAGCTGCCCACTGATGCCAAGCCTGATAAGTCGTAAGGCGGATGCGATGGATTGGTGATTGGCAAACAACTGCCACCGAGCACGCTTCCCGCGATGGGGAGGCTGCCCCCAGCAACCTTCGATTGAGGCTCGGTCAACTTGATCGCCCGGCTTTTGTTGGCCGCGCGCGTAATCATGCCTTTCTTCTCAAGTGCTCGCAAATGGCACATTACCCCGTTGGGGTTCCTAATCTCCATGTGCTTTGCGATCTCCCGCACAGTCGGACCATAGCCGCGATCCGCTATCCGCTCACGAATGAAGTCGTAGACCGACTGCTGCTGTTTCGTAAGCGGGCGGTTCATCGTGCCTCAGTGGTTCGAGATTCGGAAGATTGGGGGATCAGACTACTGGACGTTTGTTCAGTATAACTCAAGGAGTCCGGCCTGCATTTTGATCCGGTGTTACAAAACCAGCTTGCGGTGCTTTGCCCAACGACTATGTCCTGATGGGTGGCAAAGCCTGGGTAAGGGTAATGCGGAAGCTAACCGTTTGCTCTCCGTCCCGCACGTATGCCACCGATGGTTAGCGACGTGCCGCTCGCTCGCCCCTGAAATGGTTAGAATTCCTAATCAAAACGCAGATTTCACCCTCAGGCGGGCCACATTCTGCTTGTCGTACAAGTACGGTGGTTAAGATGGTAAGTCCACGAAGATTCACCGCTTTGTTACCCAAAATTCGGCTTTCCTATGTCCGCACCCCGCCCATATCTCACCCCTACGCGCCTCCTGGCTGTTTGCGTTAGTGTTTTCCTGGCTGCAACTGCCGCGCAGGCGACAGAAGAATCGGATCAGCTCGCAGGGTCTTTTCCTGGCTGGGAAGGCATCCGAGTGATTGAGCAGGATGGCAATCCGGACATCATCCGAGCTTTTGACATCGACAAGGATGACCGGCAGGAAATCTTAGTTATCAACCCTCGCTACTCGCGCATCGACGTCTACGATCATCTGCCGCTGGATGAGTGGTCCAAATCTCAGGAACCCGATAGCGGGGATGCTGGTCGCAACGAGCTGCCTCCGGTAATGAACATTCAGCGGACTGAAATTCAGCTCGAACAATTGCCTCAAGACGCCATTCTGATCGGGGCAGATGACACGACCGAACTTGCCGTAGTGGTGACCCTACCCAACCGCATTTTGTTTTATCAGCAGAACGATAAAGGTGAGTGGGAGCAAGATCGGCGAGTCGACCTGCTAGAGGGCGATGTGATTTCCGCGCCGCGAGTTATCGATGTAATTGACACCGATAGCAGCCAATCGTTGCTAGTCGGATTCAAAGAAGGCTACCAAGTTCTGCCGCTTGAAAAAGATGCAAAAGCGAGCTGGCTGAAGCCCCGCGAGGACCGGAACCTCGCCGAGTGGTGGCTGGAAGATTTGGACGGCGATGGCAATGCCGACATCGTGGAACAGCGCCGGTCATCAGCAAACGCCATGTATTGGCTCCGCGGTGCCACGGGAGGAGCTTTCGAACCTGCCCGGCCGCTTCGTACCCGGCCGGTGACTGACGTGCGTGTACTGAGTGGTTACGAGCGCGCCCCCGTCATGCTTTTGGATGCTGCGGCAGAAGGCATCATTCGGCAATATGAACTTCAGCAAGACGACAAACGACCACTTGGCAAATTGCGTCCGCTGCCCATCCAAAACGCTGACAGTGCCGCCTGGTGCACGATGGAACTGGATGATCAGCGTTCCTTGGTGACATTGTCGCCAGATAGCCCACAACTGCTGACTTTCCATCTAGATGAATCTGGGTGGCAGGCCGCTGGAAGCTACCCGTGTGTCTCAGGAGTTGAGGGGCTCGCCTGTCCATCTGCGGCACCCAAAACATTGCTGCTACGCGTCAAAGACAGTGAGACGCTCTACAAGAGCCAATGGGGTGAAGGCCGGTTGAGTTACCCAACCGCATGGCAAGAAACCGACGCCGAAATTAAAGACGGCTCAAAGATCGTCGCACTGCAACAGGTTGCGGACACAACTTGGTGGGCCCGATCAAGCGGTTCAGACGTAATCCTCTACACTTGGCCCGCGGGCGCAGTCCAGCCCGAATCCACGTACTTCAAATCAGCCGGTAGTGCGGTCGAAGAGGTGCAGTGGCTGGGCGGGAAGCGTATGCTTGTCAAAGACCGACGATCTCGCGGGCTAAAAATCGTCACCGCCGAAGGAGAGAACAAGAAAGCGTTAGCGTCCACACCATCGAGCCTTCAACGGGCAGACATTGATGAATACCGACTGTTCATGATCGATTCCCAGCCAGTCGTGGGGCGGTTCGTCGACGGCGTTATGCAGTGGCTTGACGAAAATCTCCAACCGATCGACCAGGTCATGCTGGGCGATGGACGCAGCCTCGTTGACTTTGCTCCCGAATCACTCACCAGTGGCTGGGCGTTGGAAGCCGGTGTGCCCTATATCCATCGAATTGAACCCGACGACTCAGGCGTAGCGTATGCCTCCGAACGCATCAAGACTGTGTCCGGAACCCGGCTGCATAGCGATCGTCTCCTTGGTCTACTGATTGTAAACCGCAATCGGCTTACCCAAGCCGAACCTGGCCAGCCAGATGACCTTGAACAGACAGCTGCACTGGATCGACGTAGCGTCCGGCAAGCAGGATCACGAAAGGCAAATTGTCACCGTTTTCTAGTTGCAGACTTCAACCTAGACGGCCGAGAAGATCTGCTGCTGTGTGATGACGACAAACACAAACTGAGCACAACTGTGTTAAGCGGAAGTACGATTGAGGTCGACGCAACTTGGCCTGTATTCGAGGACATGTCGTATCCCTATTCGGACTACGAAGAAAACCTGATTCAAGAACCGAGGTCCGCTTGCGGATTGGATATGGACGGTGACGGGCATCCAGAACTCGCCCTGCTATGCCACGACCGATTGATCATCTACCTAGGACGAGAGACCGAATGAGAATCCACTCCCTACTGGCTAAGATCGCTTTACTAGGAAGCCTGGTCACCAACTCGCTGGTCGCCAACTCAATGGCCGAAGACGAACTGGTCACCGTAACGCTCAACAGCGGTGCGACTCTCACCGCTCCCGTGCTTCGCAAGAATGAAGAAGGCGTTGTGCTCGATTTCGGCACCAACGTGATGACGATTGCGAGCAAAGACATTGCTCGAGTCGAGTCAACGGACCAAGAAGGCCGTGCCAACAATCGTAAAGAGCATGACATCTTCACTACCGCTCGGCTTAATCGGGCACCTGTGTCACGGTTAGTCGATCGGTATGGCGATGCAGTCATAACCGTAACCACACCCACCGGTGTAGGAAGTGGTTTTTTCATAAGCGATCGTGGTCACTTCATCACAAATTACCACGTCGTCGAAGAGACCCTGGACGTCACCGCCAACGTTTTTCAAAGAACCTCTTCGGGCTACCAGCGTAAACAGCTCAAAGATGTCAAGATACTCGCGGTCAATCCACATCGCGATCTCGCGTTGCTGCAAATCGACCCTAAAGATATGTCGCAACTAAAGCTGCCGCATGTCGTGATCTCAAAAGAGGAAGCTGGTGTCGGTGATATGGTTTTTGCGATTGGGAACCCACTTGGCCTCGAACGGTCTGTCACCCAAGGTATCGTCAGTAGCGTTACGCGAACGATGGGACACCTCCGCTTCATACAAACTGATGCATCCATAAACCCTGGCAATAGTGGCGGCCCTTTGTTCAACTTGCGCGGTGAGGTTGTCGGAGTGGCTTGTGCGGGATATTCCACCTTCGACGGCTTAGCATTCGGTATTCCTGCTGTGGATTTGATCGACTTTCTGAACCACCGTGATGCATACTTGTTCGACGCCACCCAGCCGCAGAATGGCGTCAAATATCTAGCCCCTCCATTCCGCGCTTCTGATAAATCCTCGGAGAAATAGGATGCCATTCGGTTCCGCCCTGCCCCACCCTACCCAGCTACCATCTCCACTGCGACAAGTCGCGGGACCATGCTTCGCTCGCTTGAGTCTGCAGGTAGCTCCGGTACTAGTCTGCTTGTTCTTGGCGTCGACTGCTAACGCACAGCCCGTTTCGACTTGGGAACGACTACCGGAATCGACCTTGGCTGCAGGCCGGTTGATAGGAGATGAATCGGTAGTTGGCAAGCTCCGCGATGAAACCAAGCTTGGCGAAGTCCTCTTCAGCGAAGAACGGGTTGGCAAGATCGGCGAACTGATGGCAAAGCGGCTTCGCGAGGGAGCCGAAAACGTGAGCAAAGTCCTCGAGAACCATGACCTCGAAGCTGCCGATTTGACCGCCCTTCTGACCGGAGAAACTGGGATAGCCCTTGTGGCGGGCGATGAAGATACCCCAGGTAGCAGCTATGGAATGCTCTGGTTTAGTTCAACCGACGAACGATTTCAGAAATTGATGAGCGCGTTTGAAGAACTACTGGAAGAACTTGAGGCGGATGATGTCATCGAGATATTCGAAACGGATATTGACGGCATCTCTGCGCTTACGATCCAGAAACGCTCCGACGAGACACTTGACAACGCGGTTCTAGCAATACTCGAAGACCGTCTTGTCATTGCCTACAGCCTGGGTACGGTCTCCGCCGAAAACTCCGATCAGCACACCCAGTGGCTTAGCGACGGGTTGGCGGCGGCGTTAAGTGATGCGTCTAACGGTTATTTCGCTTCCATGGCAGCTGACAATCGGCCTTCCGCCCCTTCCGGGACACTGTTTTTCGAAGCGGCTGCTGACATACAAGCGTTCATTGATTGGTCAACTCGGATTTCTGCACCGGAAAACTCAAGTGCAGGTGAGCAAGTTCAACAAGTTATCGAAATGCTGGGCGTAGGCAGTGCCGAGGCGGCGACGTTTACGATGACGCTTGACGAAGGTGCGATGAACCAAACGTTGTTCGTCGCACTTCCCGGCCCGCGCGAAGGCATCGCTCAGCTCCTTGACCAAGAGCAATCGCCACTCGACCCACCAGCATGGGTTCCCAGTGCTATTGTGAGCTACTCACAAGCCAACTTCGACCTGAAGGCCGCCTACGAGGTCGTGGAAACTGCTGTTTTAGAGTACTTTCCCGAGGCTGGGACCGGCTTCCAAATGGCGAACGCTCAAACGGCGTCATTCTTGCAATCATCGGTGGCTGAACTCCTAGGGTCCTTGGGAACGAAGCACTGCGTTGTTCAGCTCGAACCACAGGTCCAAGAGATTGAGGGGCAAGAAGACACGCTTGGAAGACAGGTACAAGAACCGATGGCATTCGTTTGGCAGTTAGAGGACGAGCCGCTTTGGAACAAAGTGATACAGCTAATCGGTCAATTCGCACCTCCGACCGCCATGCAGCCTACCGATGAACAAGGCTTTCGTGGCTACCGAGCGGTAAACGCTCCCATCGAAGGTGGTGTCATGCTGGGGCAAGGTCACTTGGTCTTGGCAATTGGTGATTCTATCACCGAGGTCGTGCTATCGAGCCTTAACAATCCGCCATCGGGTAGCGACGCATTCCGAGACAGCGACCTGTTCGAGCGGGCAAATGACCTTACGGAACTTCGCCCGGTGATCACGGGGGAAATCTCAGATGGCAATCGACTGATTCAGTTTGCACGTACGTCACTTGAGCAGCTCTCCAGCGAGTATGAAGAACTGACTAGAGAATTGGACGAAGAAGCTGATAACTCGATGGATGTGATTGCCGATCTCTTGCCGACCGCCGAGGAAGCTAAAGACATCTTAGGAGTCGTCGTCACCCAGTTCTACAGCGACGACTCAGGAATCATCTTGCATTCAGTCAACGAATTGCCACCTGCCAACTAAGCACAACGATGGCACTCTCCGCTCAGGACCGACGCTCGCGATGCGAGCACGGCTGAGCGGGAGGTTTGTAATGCGAATTACATCTCAGACTTGAGATCAACCATTTGCTGACGCTCGGGGCGCTGCTTGTAGTACTCATCCAGCGGATAGCAACCGCTTACAAGCCCGTTGCGAGGCGCGGTAGTGCAATCGCTAAAGGTCCGGCAAACCAGTTTTCGCGCCGGTGGTTTCCCAGCCAGACTGTCACGCGGAAGTGTTGGGTAGGATAACACCATGCGGCCCAGTCCCACGAAGTCCACCAGCCCTTTGGCAACACAGCTCTGGGCCACCAGCGGTAGGAACTCCTGGAGATACGTGTAGCCGGAACCAACAATAGGCAAGTCCGGGAACTGCTCCTTCATCTGCACGACAGCTCGAATTTGTCGGGCAACGCCAACCAAAGGATCTTCGGGTGGTTGATAACCGTCACTGGGCGGAAAAATCGCGGGCCGCTGAATGTGAGGGTTGTAATAGGGGCTACCACAAGTGAAATTCACCGCGCTAACACCGGCTTCAACCAGCATTTTGACCAACTGTATTGGTTCACTCAGATCGGATTCCGCCGGATTATCAGGCCGAAGCCCGAAACCGAACTTGTACTCCGACTCGTCGCTTTCCATAGGTTGGCCAACATCTTCGCCCATTTCAAAGGGAAGCATATCGAAAAGGCTTAGCCGTACGCCGATCTCCAACCCTGGACACTCCTCCTTCACACGACGGATTGCGGTAAGCAAGACGCGAGATCTTCCCTCTAAGTCTCCACCAAAGGGCCCAGTCCGCGTTCTGGCACTCAGCAGTTCGTGCAACAGGTAACCGTGACACGCTTTGATGTCGACAAAGTGAAAGCCAAGTTTTTGGGCTCGCTGCGCTGCTTCGACATAGGCATCGATCAGGTGATAGAGATCATCGTCAGTAATCACCACCGAATCATCGTCGGGGGCAATGTTGAACTTTCGATCGAGCAGCGGATGGTGATAGGCAATCAGTGGTTCCCAACGTTTGTGGTCGTTGGGTTTGCAAAAGCGCCCTGAATGAGTCAATTGCAGACCGACCATCAGATCATCGGTCGAATCGAATTCGGCGTGAGCGGTCTGCAGCCGTTCTAAAAGTGCAGCCAAGCCAGCTTCGTTTTCAGCAGTCGCGAGAGTTTGA